>CAWVXN010000328.1:0-4120 GCA_963933695.1 uncultured Myxococcales bacterium
GCCCGTGGCCCAGCAGATGGCCGAAGTTCTCGGCTGGGACGACGCCACCCGGGAACGCGAGCTCGCCCACTACGACGCCCGGGTCCGGGCCGAGCGCGAATCCCAGGAGCAGCCCGACGATCACACCGCCGATGACGCGCGACTCGGCGCGCCGGATGTCCGACTGGGCGAAAATCCGGGGGCCGCAGTCTTTCCCCTCAACCGCGAGCGCAGCGCCGAATAACCCGCCCCCCACCTTTGATTCTCTTTTATCCGATCGGGTAGTCTCCCGAGGTGCCGACCCGGGGGCAACCCCATCAATATAAACAACGGAGCACGGAGGCAAGACGATGATCGAACCCCGCCCCAATCCCTTCGACCTCTCGGGCAAGACCGCCGTCGTGACCGGGGGCAACCGCGGCATCGGGCTCGGCCTGGCCCGGGGCCTCGCCAAGGCGGGAGCCCACGTCTCGATCTGGGCCCGAGATGCGGAGTCGAACGCCGCCGCCGCCGCATCCCTGTCGGGGCTCGGAGGCGAGATCCAAGCCGTCGAATGTGATGTTTCCTCCGCCGAGGCCGTAGCCGCCGCCACCGAGCAAACCCTCGACCGCTTCGGCCGAATCGACGCGGGTTTCGCCAATGCGGGATTTGGCGAGGCCGCCGATCCCCTGAAGCTCGAGCTGTCCGATTTTCACCGCATTCTCGCGACGAATCTCGACGGCGTGTTCCTGTGTTTTCAGGCCTGGGGGGAGCATATGGCCCAACGGGACGGGGGCGGAAAACTGATCGCGATTTCCTCGATTTCGGCGATCTTCGGCACGCCGATGCAGCCGCATTACGCGGCCAGCAAGGGCGGGGTCGAATCCCTCGTCCGCTCGTATGCGACTCGGCTGGCGCGCCATGATGTCCAGGTCAATTCCGTCCAGCCGGGCTGGATCGTCACAGACGCCACTGCAGCGGCAGTGGAGAATGAGCGTTTCCGGGAGACCGTCGTCAAGCGCATCCCAGCCCGGCGCTGGGGCGGCCCAGAGGACCTTGAGGGGATCGCGGTCTACCTCGCCTCGGATGCCTCGCGCTACCACACCGGCGACAGCCTCCGGGTCGACGGGGGCTACACGATCTTCTGACACCCGAGCTCGGAGGAATCGGGCAATCGAGGGGGATGGGACACGCTTTCACACGCTGCCCTTCGGAGCCCTGGGAATCGGCCCTATGCCTATGAATCTGGCTTCATCCGTGTATTATAAGCCCGGTTCTGAAGACGCCCGATAACGCCCCAGGAGGATGCTATTGATGGCCACCGGAATTTCCCGATCGTTGCGCGCCGCACCGAGCTTCACTGCCCTGACCATCTTGGCCTGGCTGATCCCTGGAGTCGCTCTCGCTGAGGACACCATCAACGGAGCCGATACCGCGTGGATCATGACGTGCTCCGCGCTGGTCCTCCTAATGACCCTACCCGGTCTCGCTCTTTTTTACGGAGGCTTGGTTCGGGTCAAGAACATCCTCTCGGTCCTGATGCAATGCATGATGGCCGCGGGCTTAGTCGGGGTGCTCTGGGTCGTGGTTGGTTACAGCCTGGCCTTTGGCGAGGGCAACCAGTTCATCGGTGATTTCAGCATGGTGATGCTCAACGGCATAACCCCGGACTCGGTTTCCGGAACGATTCCGACCTACGTCTTCATCATGTTCCAGGGCATGTTCGCGATCATTACTCCGGCCCTGATGCTCGGCGCCTTCGCCGAGCGCATGCGATTCAGTGCCTACCTGATCTTCATCACCGTCTGGCTCTTCGTCGTTTACATTCCCCTGGCTCACATGGTTTGGGGCGGCGGCTGGATCGGAAGCCAACTCGAAGCCAAAGATTTTGCAGGTGGCCTCGTGGTCCATATGTCCAGCGGCTTCTCGGCCCTGGTGGCCTGCATCGTACTTGGCCCCCGACTGGGTCACGGCAAGGACCCCATGCCGCCCAACAGCCTGCCCTACACGATGATCGGTGCTTCGCTGCTCTGGGTCGGATGGTTCGGTTTCAACGCGGGCAGCGAACTCGCCGCCAACGGCACCGCGGGCCTGGCATTTCTGACTACACAGACCGCCGCCGCAACGGCCGTCATCTCCTGGGCCCTGATCGAATGGGTACACCGGGGCAAGCCGACCCAGCTAGGCGCCGCCACAGGCGCAGTCGCGGGGCTCGTCGCCATAACCCCGGCCTGCGCGTTCGTGGGTCCGGGTGGGGCCATTTGCATCGGCATCGGCGCCTCGATCTTCTGTTACACGGCCCTCACCATCATCAAGCCGAGGATGGGCTACGACGATTCCCTGGACGTTTTCGGCGTTCACGGCATTGGGGGCGCCTGGGGGGCCATTGCCACCGGGCTCTTCATCGCTTCCTGGGGACAGACCGAAGGCGTCAGCTGGGCGTCCCAGGTCTGGAAGCAAGTCGTTAGCGTCGGCTTCACCGCGGTCTACGCCGTGGTGCTCTCCTACATCATCCTAAAGGTCTTGAAAGCCGTCATGGGCGACCTCCGCGTGTCCTCGGATGACGAGCATCAGGGGCTGGACCTCTCGCAGCACTCCGAGACCGCTTACGCGCGAGAGTCCTAGACCACCAAGGAAAACGATCCAAGCAAATACTGGCACCCTCGGCCATCGCGCGGAGGGTGCCAGACTTTTCTCGGGAGCCGGACAGCCGGTCCGAGCCGTCAAGTAAAATTCACCTGGAGAATCCAACCTCGTCATGAGTCTCTACGTGTACATCGGGCACGACGGGCCACGGGGCCCCGAACTGCGCAAGACCGTGCGCACCCGGCACATTGCGCACATCGAAACCCTCGACGCCGCCGGCCGCATCAGCTTCGCGGGACCTTTGCGCGACGAGGCGGGCGACCCCTGCGGTAGCGTGATCATTTTTGAGGCCGAGGACTTTTCCGCAGCCCGCGCGGTCGCCCAGAGCGACCCGTACACGATTGAGGGCGTCTTCGAATCCGTGGACGTTCACGGCAGCCAGGCTGTTTTTCCCAAGCCCGATGCCTAACCGGTTCGGCGCCCGGCCCCGATCGTCCCCAAGAGCCCTCGGCTCAACTCGTCCAGATCGCGTTCACCTCAACACCGACATCGGGATGCAGGCTCTGCTTGACCGGGCACCCGTGGGCGGCGCGAAGCAAGGGTTTGCGCGCGGCTTCGGATAGCCCGGCCGGAAAGCGCAACTCGACTTCCAGCCCGCCGATTCGGCGCACGGGATCCTCGCTCATGCGCTTTCGAACCTGGGCCGTGGCGCCGGTCAGGGGCCACCCGTGACGCTCGGCCAGAATCCCCATCACGGTGAGCATGCAACTCCCCAGGGCAGCCGCCACCAGATCCGTGGGCGAAAAGCGTTCGCCCTTGCCGTGGTTGTCCGTGGGGGCATCGGTTTCGATCTCCGCCCGGGAAGGCCCGTGCACTGCGCGGGTATGCAACGCTCCGGAATACTCAATGACGACTTCGACCATGGCAACGGCTCCCTCCCTGCTGGGCATCCTCGGGTGAAGCAGCCCATCACCCGGGCAATCAAAACAAAGGGCCAGTGTGGCCCAGAGTTTTCAATCCCGCTTCGGCGCGGCTTCTGCTACGGGTGTGCAGCCCTCCCCAATGGAACGCCGCATGGAATCGCCTCTGCCCAAGCCAACCCACACGCCTGCCTTTTCGGGCGCGACACCCGTCTCCTCGGGCCCCGCGCCCGAGAGCGGTGGCCCCGTGCATGAGGCCCTGGAACCCGATGCCCTGGCCGTGAGCCTGGATGCGGCGCTCAGTCGCTTTGGCCTCAGCGCCTATCGACCCGGGCAACGCGAATCCATCGAGCGATTGCTCGATGAGGGCCAGGTTCTGTTGGTAGCGCCCACGGGAGGCGGAAAGAGCCTGAGCTACCAGGTGCCCGCCCTGCTCCTCGAGGGCACCAGTCTGGTGATCTCGCCCCTGGTTTCGCTGATGCACGACCAGGTCTCGGCCTTGGACGCACTCGGAATCCCCGCCACCTTTCTTGCCTCGACACTCTCACCCGGGGAGATGCGCAAGCGCTTGGACGGCCTCGCCGCCGGACGCTACAAGCTTGTCTACGTCGCTCCCGAGCGTTTTTCGGTACCGGACTTTGCCCCGCTCCTGGCCA
>CAWVXN010000329.1:0-4120 GCA_963933695.1 uncultured Myxococcales bacterium
GAGGTCGCGCCCCACCGAGTTGAGCCGCAGAAGCCAGTCCGGGCGCGGCAAGGAAACCGAGAGATCCGAGGCAGTGGCCTTGTCGTTTGTCACGGCATGTAGGCCCCGCCACCGACGCTGATGGTCTGGCCGGTGATATAGCCCGAGAGATCCGAGGCGAGGAAGCAGGCCAGATGCCCAATATCCTCCGGGCGGCCGATCCGGCGGATTCGCTGGCTCTCAATATTGAAGAGCTTGCCGGTTTTTGCCGCGGCCTCCATGGCATCGGGTGTGCCAAAAAGCGCGTAGCCGTAGCGATTCCAAAAACTGCCTTCACCGGTATGGGAGGGATCCCAGGGCACGATCCAACCCGGAGCAATGCAGTTGACGCGGACGCCCTGGGGCCCGTATTCGTAGGCCAGGGCTCGGGAGAAGGCGGTGACGTAGCCCTTCGCACCGCCGTAGGTGGACACCTGGTTGGCCGCTTCGCCCTGCAGACCGGAATTGGACGTGATCTGGATGATGGAGCCCTGGCCGCGTTCGACCATTCCGGGCAGTACCGCCCGGGTGCAGTGGATGACCCCCCACACATTGAGGTCGATTTCGGCCTGGATCTGGTCCAGGTCCGAATCGGTGAACGCCGAGGGGCCGGGGGTTCCTCCGGCATTGTTGACGAGCACATCGATGGCTCCGAAACGACTTGAGACTTCTTCGACCAACGCGTTCACCGCCGCCCTGTCGGTGACGTCCGTAGCGATCACGTGAGCTTCGCCGGGGCCCCCGGTCGCCGCTTCGGCGACTTCGGCGCCCTTGTCGACATCCCGAGTGGCCACGATGACCCGGCAGCCCTCCTGGGCGAGACAGGTCACGAGTCCCCGCCCGATGCCGCCGCTTCCCCCGGTGACAATGGCGGTTCGGCCTTCCAGGGATAGATTCATGGTCAGTCCTCGCACTGAAAAGGGCTGGCCAGAGGCGGTGCCCAGATAAACGGAGAGAGGCAGAGTGTCCAGAAACATCCGCGGAATTGCCATGGGATATTCGGCGGACAGAATCTGCCGCCAGGGCCCCGGGTAGCCCCGGCCAGCCCCATTCGCGATGCTCCAGCGATTCCTCTCACTGGGCGGTCCAATGCAAAGCGATTCAGATTTCGACAAACGCCTCGGTCAGGTCTGGGAGAAGTTCTGCGACGACCTGAAATCCGCGGGCGATCTGGTCCTGCGCGACACCACGCCGAAAAACCAGGTGACCCGCGCAACGGGCCTGCGCCTGCTGGCACGCAATATATCCCTAGCGCTTCAATTCGAGTTGGAAAACAAAGATCCCGAGCACCCGGAGTTGCTCCACTATTTTGACCCCATCCGGAAGCAGGGGGGCGACAACACCGATGCCCTTTACGTGGGCGCTCCGATCAACGGCCAGGAGACCTATCGCATTGCCGGCCTGCGCGGGACGGCCCGCTATTTCGCCGTGACGGTCCTCGAGGACGGGGAAACGCCTTGGGGCGGAGGCGTGGTCGGGACCCTCTTTGGCCCGGATCTGGAGATCGGCCCCGATGGTCATTTCGAATTGATTCTCTCTCCGGATGCGCACCCGGGCAACTGGATTCGAACCACTCCGGGCAGCTACCGGGTGACCTTCCGGCAATTCTTTGCCGACTGGGAAACCGAGCGCCCCATGGATGCGGTCATCGAATGTTTGACGGCGGGCCCCGAACCGCCGCCGATTCTTTCCCTGGAGAGGTTGAGCGAGGGACTGGACCGGGCCGCCAATTGGGTCCGGGTGTCGACCCACTACTGGGCGGACAAACTCGATGCCTGGCAGGCGCGGCCCAACGAGTTCATCGCCTTCGCCGAGATGGAGTCCGCTGCCATCGACGCGACGCCCGGGGGTACGCCTCTGATCAGCTATTGGAAGCTGCCGCCGGGGGAGGCGCTCATCGTTCGGGTGCGGCCGCCGGATTGCGACTACTGGAATTGTGAGTTCGGCAGCTACTGGTGGGAAACCATGGATTATCGCTGGCGTCTTTCCAGCACCAATACACACCAAGCGGCTCTCGAACCCGACGGCATGCTGACCGTCGTGGTCAGCCACGACGATCCCGGGGTAGCGAATTGGCTCGACCCGAGCGGACACGAGGACGGCTATCTCACTTTTCGCTGGATGGGGGCCCAGGACAACCCCCGCCCCGTGTGTAGCCAGGTGGCCCGGCGCGATCTCTTCGATCATCTTCCGGCCCAAGTGCCCCGGCTCAATGCGGACCAGCGCGCCGAACAGATTGCTGCTCGGCGAGCCGGGGTGCGCAAGCGCTTCAAAGGGTAAGGCGCTGGGGGAGAACTAGAGCAGGGCTTCGCTAAATCGTTTCAAATCGGCCCACGCGCGCTCCACCGGGATGCCGCCGGCCAGGGGGTGCACCACGGCGCTGGGGCGAGTGCTCGTCGCGAACCGCTCCTGCGCCTGTGCGGGAGTCAGGATCGTAAAGCGTTCCTGTCGCCGAAGATCCTCCAGGGTTTCTACATCCTCTTCCCCGGGCCGGGGGACACCGTCCTGTTTCCAACTGCTGTACTCCCGAAGTTCGCGTAGGAAATAGGGCGCGAGTTCCTGCCAAGCGGTCTCGGGATCGGCATCGACCACAAGCATGGTATTGCCCGACCCGGGGCTGACGTAGAGGCCCTGCTTTCCCAGGCGCGCGAGCTCGGCGGTGTAGATCTTCTCAAGGTCGGGGCGTTCCATGGGGGGATGGAAGGGCAGGCCGAAGCGCGCCGCACGCCGGGCAGCCACAGGGCTCATGCCTCCCACCATAAAAAAGGGATGGGGCCGGGACAGAGGGCGGGGCGTGACACGAAGCGGAAACCCGCGGTACTCGAACGTCTCCCCCGTCCATGCGGCCAAAAGCGTTTCGAGGCACTCGTCCATGAGTCGTCCGCGATCCGCCCAGGATTTTCCCATCGCGTGGTATTCCGTGGGCCGGTAGCCGAGCCCCGCAACGAAACTAAAACGCCCGCCACTCACCAGGTCGAGGACGGCGATGTCCTCGGCCAGGCGAATCGGGTCGTAGAGGGTGACCAGAAGGGCGCCCACATTCACGCGGATCCGTTCGGTACGCGCGATGATCATGGCGGCGAGAGCCAGGGGCGCGGGGAGCCAGCCATTTTCCGCGCAGTGATGCTCCTCTAGGTTGACCGCCTGGAAGCCGCGCTGCTCGGCGTAGACCGCCATCTCGATGGCGGCCCGGTAGCGGCCGGCTTCCTCGCTGGGATCTTCGCAAAGGCCCGTCATGTTGAGTCTAAGGGTGGCTTGGATCGCCAAAATGTCTCCTATGGGCCCGATCCCCAGATTGCAGGAGGGGGGTTTCGGGACCAGGGCATCCTGCCTTATCGCCACCGGGGATCGCAAGGCGGATCGGATTCGAAAGAATCCCTCCCGCGGATTCGGCGCTTTACCCCAAGATTGATGTAGCGATCTGTCCCGATTGCTGCCTATTGTTGTGCATTCGTGGATTAGTCGAGGAGAGTAGCGGCATGGCACGTGATACCTGCATTGATACTCGCAACGAGACCTTCACCGATACTCGGGGGGCGGCTCGAACTCCGGTTCCCTTTTTATTCGGCCTGGCCTTATCTAGCCTGGCCGCGCTCTCGTTGGCGACGCTCGTGCTGGGCTTTGCAATGCCGGCCCTTGGGGAGGATATGGCGGAGCCTTCGGCGGTCCCGGATTCCATGGAGCCAGTGGGTATCAGCAACGCCGACTTTCTGCCCGGGCCCGAACTGACAGGGCTTGATTCCGAGGGCAACGAACTTCTGCCCGAATCCGCCGACGCCGAGTTGGGGGAACCCGAGTCTGCCAAAACCGGCGGGATCGAGGAAATGGTGGTCACCGCCAGCAAGCGCGCGGAGACCCTGCAAAGCGTGCCCATCTCCATGACGGCCCTGAGTGGCGAGACCCTGCGCGATGCGGGGGTCACCACCTTCAACGAACTCCAGAACTTCGTTCCCAATCTCGAGATCATTCCGGTGACGGATACCCGCTCCACGAGCATCCGCATCCGGGGCATCGGCTCGGTGGGGAGCAACGCGGGCATCGATCCGAGCGTGGGCGTCTTCATCGACGGCGTCTACCAGGGCCGGGCGGGCATGAGCGTGGG
>CAWVXN010000330.1:0-4108 GCA_963933695.1 uncultured Myxococcales bacterium
GGCCGTGCCATGGGCAGCGAGCCGGGTGCTGAGGGCGGTTGCGCGAAGACTGTCGAGATGAGGGGTTCGGGCGAGCCAGACCGCATCGGATTCGTCTTGCCGGCCGATCCCCACGCCGTCCATGACGCAAACAAGGACCGGGCCCTCGACTCCGGGGAAGCTCGGATGCCGCTCCAATTTCCAGTTCATGGCTTGGCTCCGCCGGGGCCGGATGGGGCCCGAAGGGTTCTCAAAGAGTCGATTTGCGGGCAGTGTCGCAGCGAAGGCCGCGATCCACAACCGGTGGGGATGGCTTGGCGGGTCCCGGTCGAGGGCCGCGAGGAAGAGGCTTCGCTATCCAGAGGGCCCGTCCCTCTGCCGGTTCGGCTTGAGGGCGTTTCGGGGAAATGGTTCTCGAATCGGGCAAATGAGATCTAAAGGAGAGTCGAGGAGGGCCAACTCGCTCCGGTCCCGCCCACGGTTTACCCGTTCGAAGAAGCGGCCCGGGCCCTGCGCGACTTGATGGAACGGCGTGTGGTGGGGAAGGCCGCCCTGGCTGTGGGGTAGGGGTAGGGACTGGGGTAGGGGCCGGGTCCTCCCCCTTCGTTTTTTCTCTCTCCCTTGCCTTTATTCGAGTTCGGGAGAGATGTCCTCGAGTTTGCGCCCGCTGGTTTCGGGGAAAAAGGCGAGAACGATGAAGGGGGCGATAAATGCGCCCAATGCAAGAATCGAGACCGCGGTCCAGTGCGAGCCATAGATCCCGAAGAGAAAGGACTCGGTGATGAGTCCCAGCACGCCTCCCAGGGTTGCGATGATCACCCGGGCCCCGGAAGCCGTGGACCGGTAGGAGGTGGGAAAGAGTTCATTCCCCATGGCGCCCAGGACGACCCCCGCCGCCATGCCTGAAAAAACCATGCCGATCCAAAACACGGCGAGTAGGGCACCGAAGCCCTGATAGAAGGCAAGCACCAGGATTGTATGTCCAAGCAGAAAGCCCGCGGCCACGGGCTTGCGCCCGAGTCGGTCCGAGAGTCGCCCGGCGAAGGTCCCGCCGAAAATACCGACGAATCCACCTCCGAGTCCTAGCAACGAGTAGTGCCAGGGCAGCCAGCCATGAACTTCCTGCAAGTATTTGGGGCCGAAGAAGCCCGCGGAATTTTCGGCAAAATTGAGTAAGAAGATCACGGAGCCCACCGCGAGGAGTCGGCCGGGGTACATCCGCGCGAGATCCACGATGGGTCGGAAGACTGTGGCCAGGGTCGAGGTTGAAGGGGACTGGGGGCGGCTTTGGGCGAAGCGTTGGGTTTCGGGAAGGCTCCGCCGCAGCCAGGCGATGATCAACAGGGGCAGGAGGCCGATGAGGTAGAGAAAGCGCCAGCCCATGGGCATGACATCGACAAACGCGAACAGCCCCAAGGCCAGGCCGTTTCCGCAGGCGCCTAGGGCCGCCAGGGCGCCCACCCCCCAGCCTCGATGCTCCGGGTCGAGTTCTTCGGTGATCACCACGTAGGCGAGCATGACCTCGGCCACGGCGAAAGTTCGCGCGAGAAATTGAAGCACGACAAAGGTCCAGGCGTCCTGGGCGAAGGCGGTTGCTCCGGTGAGCACCGTGTAGGCGACGATGGTGAAAAGAAGCACCTTGCGCCGCCCGACCCGGTCGGCGATCACGCCGAAGAAAAAGGCGGGCAGGGCGCCGAGTCGGACGATGGCACCGAACTCGCCCAGCTTGTCTTCGGGAATGAGCAACTCGGCCTGGATCTGCTTGAGCGCGAGGCCAAAGAGTTGAAGGTCGTACTGGTCGAAAAGGTTGACTACGGCAATTAAGCCGATGACTCGCCATTGGCGTCGGGAGAGCGCCGGGGCGCGGCCGAGGAAGGGCGCGAACCGGAGCCAACCGGGTCGGTAGGAGCGGTCGTCATCGGTGAGCGAATTTTCGCCCTGGCCGTCACTCATGAACGTCGACTTTGAGAGCTTGGTCTCGGTTGCGTTGCAGAATCTCGGCCTCGCGTTTGACCCAATCGGTAGCGCCCCGCAGACCCTGGCGTGCAATCATGCGACGAACGATGCCTGGCATCCAGCCTCGGGTGCGCATGTCGATGGAGTAGAAAAGGCGCGACTGCCCGGGATCTTCCGGGTGGCTCTGTACGGCCCAATAGCCGACGGAATCGTCCAAGTCGCTCTCTCGGGCATAGTCGAGGGTCCAAGTGATGTAGCCCTGGTCGGGATGAAAATCGTGCCGGATATAATATTCGTACCGAAAGCCCAGGATCTTCAGCACAAAGCGAACGCGTAAATCGCTTTCGTTCGTGAGGTAGGGCTCGCATTCCACCACGTAGTCCACCATGCCGGGATATTCGTCAAAGGCAGAGATTCGGTCCCACACGAGGTCCGAGGTGGCCCGGATGTCTTGGATCGCTATTCCGCGACCGCCTCGGTCGCCCTCCAGGGTGGTGAGAATGGTTTCGCCTTTGGCCAGGGCTCGCAGCTGGTCGGCGTCGAGACGCGCTGGGGTGGGTGGGCCTAGGAAGGGTTCAACGATGCCCTGGTGAGGATGAGCAGAGTTGGGGTCGGCCGCTCGGACTTCGCCCCAAGCGAGCAGGCCGACCAGGGCGGAAAGCATCCAGTGCAGCGCTTTCATTCAATCCGCTTTGGAGAGAATCAAGGCGCTGGTCGGCACCGCGGTGCCAGCGGTCACGAGGACGTTCTGGACGTCGGGGACTGGGTTGACCGAAGTTCCGCGCACCTGCCGCACCCCTTCCGCGATTCCGTTCATGCCGTGGATGTAGGCTTCGCCCAACTGACCACCGTTGGTATTGATGGGCAGGCGACCGCCGAGTTCGATGTTTCCGTCCCGGATGAAATGACGCGCCTCGCCCCGGGGACAAAACCCGAATTCTTCGAGCTGAGGCAGGACCAGCGGGGTGAAATGATCGTAAAAGATCGCGGTCTGGATATCGTCGGGTCCAAGCCCGGTGTCCTCCCACAGTTGTCGCGCGCAGAGCCCCATTTCGGGGATGTCCGAAATTTTCTGTCGGTAATAGCTCTTCATCATTTGCTGATCCTCGGCGCTTCCCTGGGCGGCCCCGGCTATTACCACGGGTGCGTTGGGGAGGTCGCGGGCGCGTTCGAGCGTGGTCACCACAAATGCCTGGCCGCCATCGGTTTCCTGGCAGCAGTCGAGCAGGTGCAGGGGTTTGACAATCCAGCGGCTCTCTTGGTGATCTTCGAGGGTGATGGGCTTCTGGTAGAAGTGGGCCTTGGGGTTGTTGGCTGCGTGCTTCCGATCCGCAACGGCGATGCGCCCGAAATCTTCACTGGTGGCGCCAAACTCGTGCATGTAGCGCTGGGCGAACATGGCCACCCAGGAGGCGGGGGTCAGCAAACCAAAGGGGGAACTCCAGCCAAAGTCCACTTCCATGGAGGTGGGCGCGGGCGCTCGATTTTGAACCCCAGTACCGAAGCGGGTCTCCGAACGTTCGTTGAAAGCACGAAACACCAGGCAGTAGTTGCAAGCTCCGCTTTCAACGGCCATGGCTGCCTGGTGGAGAGTTCCGCAGGCGGCGCCGCCGCTGTGGTGGATACGGCTGAAATGTGTGAGTTCCGGGATGCCGAGGTTGCGCGCGACATCGATTTCGTGGTTGTCCTCTACGGTGAAGAGCACCATGCCATCGATCTGTTCCGGGCGTAGCCCGGCATCTTGGATCGCGGCGTCGCTGGATTCAACGGCCAGGCGAAGCGTGCTGCGGCCAGAGTTTTTGGAGAAATCAGTCGCGCCGATTCCAACAACAGCTGTTTTTCCTGCGAACCGCATGGCCATGTTTTGGTTCTCTCCATCCCGATCAAGCGAAGGCGGGAGACTAGCCGAACCAGCCGCTGACCGATTCGAATCTTTCCGCCCTTTGCCCCGAGTGATGGCCCAGGTCGACCCGGGGTTTCCGAATGGACAGGGTCCCGGCGCGAGCGCCAAGGGCAGGCTGAGCCCGGGGTTTTCCGCTTGGCGGGGGTGCGGGCGAAGTCGCCTTCGAGGGCGGGTGTCTCACAATTATTTTGGCCCGAGACCGGGTGGTTTTGGGGGAGGCTCGCCGCGGGCGGCTCCAGCCCGGGCGCCGAATCGTTCGGGGGTATTCGG
>CAWVXN010000331.1:0-4097 GCA_963933695.1 uncultured Myxococcales bacterium
GCACCCGGAGATCGAGCGCCTGGACGAAGGTCCAGCAAACGACGTGGCCGAAGCCGAGGCAGAAGGTCTTCGCCAGGTCGTTCCCCTCTATACTGCCCCGGAGAAGGTGAACCCCCGGACCCTGCGCCGATTGATCCAGACTGCGGTCTCGGAACACGCGGACCTGGTGGTCGGCTGGTTGCCTGAGAAACTGGTGGCCGAGCGAAAACTTCCGGAGGCCAGCGATGCCCTTCGCCAGGTCCACCGGCCGGGTCCCGGTGCTGATGTGGAGGCCTATTCGGAGCAGGTTTCGGCGGCCCACGAGCGCCTGATCCTGGAAGAGCTGTATTTGTTGGAGGTGGGTCTTGCCCTGCGTCGCCAGGCCCGGGGCCTGGAGCCCGGGAGTCCCCTATTGCCCAACGCCCCGGCGGTGGCGTCGGCGATTCAGGCGCTGCCCTTCGAGTTGACGGGGGCCCAGCAGCGCGCCTGGTCGGAAATCGCAGGGGATCTTGCCCGTCCGCATCCCATGCATCGGCTGCTGCAAGGCGATGTGGGGAGCGGGAAGACAGTGGTGGCCTTGCTGGCCGCGGTGGCCGCCCGGGCCGGAGGAATGCAGGCGGCGCTGATGGCACCCACCGAATTGCTGGCCGAGCAACACGCCCGAACCGTGGGAGGACTGATGGATCAGGCCGGGGGCGGCCTTGGCCTGCGGACAGCGCTGCTCACCGCTTCGCGTTCGGCCTCGGAATCCGGGCGGATCAAAGCGGCCTTGGCTGCGGGTGAAATCGATTTGGTCGTGGGAACCCACGCACTGGTCCAGGCGGACGTGGCTTTTCATCGTCTGGGCTTGGCGATCATCGACGAGCAACATCGATTCGGTGTCCGCCAGCGCGCCGCGTTGGCGCGCCAGGGAGCCGACGGCCTGCGGCCTCACAGTTTGTTGATGACCGCGACTCCGATCCCGCGCACCCTCGCCCTGACTGTCTACGGAGATCTGGACGTGTCGGTGATCGATGCTTTGCCGCCCGGGCGCTCGCCGGTGGTCACGGATTTGCTTCGCGAGGGCGAAGGCAACCGCATCGTTGGGATTATTAGGGAAACCCTGGCTCGAGGTGAGCAGGTCTATGTCGTTTATCCCCTGGTGGAGGAGAGCGCGAAGGTGGATCTGCGCTCGGCCCTGGAGTCCACCGAACGCATCCGCCGGGCTTTTCCCGAGGCGGAAGTGGGGGTCGTTCACGGTCGCCTGCATGCGGAGGAGCGCTCCCACGCGATGGATCGGTTCGCATCGGGTGACACTCAGATTCTGATCGCCACGACGGTGATCGAAGTCGGGGTGGACGTGGCGAACGCAACGCTGATGGTTGTGGAACATGCCGAGCGCTTTGGCTTGGCCCAACTTCATCAACTACGAGGCAGGGTGGGGCGGGGGGCGCGGCCCGGGCGTTGTCTCTTGGTGGCGAGGGGGGGCAGTGAGAAAGGCGAAGCTCGTCTGCGTGCCATGCTTGAAACCACCGACGGGTTCGTCATCGCCGATGCGGATTTAAAGATCCGTGGCCCCGGGGAGTTCATGGGGACGCGCCAGAGCGGCCAACTCCCAAATCTGAAGATCGCTGATTTAATTCGGGATTCTAGATTCGTGGCGGTGGCTCGGGAGGCCGCTTTGGCGACGGTTCGCAGGGACCCGGGCCTGGCGGGCGATCCGGGTCTGGCCCGGGCGGTGAGGGCGCGTTGGGGGGACAGATTGGCTCTGGTCGACGTGGGTTGAAGGGCGTGGGGAGCCCGTCCGAGCACATTTCGCTTGACGCCCAGAAAATCCTCCTGTATAAAATTTTCACCATGCATTTTAATCACGGCCGCCGACTACAGCTTCTCAGCCTCCTGCTCCTTAGCAGGGCGGGAGAGGTGTAGCGCCGGTCCAAAGAACGGACTCGAGATGCGCGAAGCCCTCTCCCGCCGAAAGGCCGGAGGGGGCTTCGTGCATTGGAGCGCTTGGTGCCGTTTGGTGCATCGGAGCGCTTGGAAAGCAAAAGTATTTGAGCCCGTTCATCGTCCTCGGGATGCCTGGTTGACGCGTTGAAACGTCGACCCGTTTTTAGGTAAGTCACTCCCGAAGCCCTCCGGTCTTTCGCGCGGAAGAGAGTTTGCCGTGACGAGTCCGGAGGAGAGAAAGATGTCCCATCATTTCCGTGAATCGAAAGTCGTCCGAGAGGTCCCGGTGTCCGGGGCCTCGACCACCGGGGCCTCGGCTTATCGGCCCTATCCCCCGGTTTCCCTGCCCGATCGGCGCTGGCCCGATCAAACCCTGAAAACACCACCACGCTGGTGCAGCGTGGACCTGCGCGATGGCAATCAGGCGTTGGTGGAGCCCATGGATCTCGGGCGGAAGCGCCGCTTCTTCGAGGCGTTGGTCGCCATGGGGTTTAGAGAGATAGAGGTGGGCTTCCCCGCTGCGGCTCTGGTCGAGCGCGAATTCCTGCGGGCGCTGATCGAGGAGGAGGCGATTGCCGAGGACGTGACCGTGCAGGTCCTCACCCAGGCTCGGGCAGATCTGATCCACCCCACCCTGGACGCGCTCGAGGGCGCCCGGCGGGCGATCGTGCACCTCTACAACTCCACCTCGGCGCTCCAGCGGCGGGTGGTCTTCGGGCAGGACCGTGCCGGCGTGAAGGAGATCGCCCGGCGTGGTGCGGCGCTGATCCGGGAGCGGGCGGCGCGCATGCCCGAGACCGAGATCATCCTGGAGTATTCCCCGGAGAGCTTCACGGGGACCGAACTGGATTTTGCCCTGGAGATCTGCGAGGCGGTCGCCGATGAATGGGCGCCCAGCGCCGAGCAACCGATGATCGTGAATCTGCCGGCCACAGTGGAGATGGCTACACCCAATATCTATGCCGACCAGGTCGAATACTTTGGCCGGCACGTTCGCGGCCGGGAGAAGATGGTGCTGAGCGTTCACCCCCACAACGACCGTGGCTGCGCGGTGGCGGCGGCGGAACTCGCTTTGATGGCGGGCGCCGACCGCCTGGAGGGCACGCTCTTCGGAAATGGCGAGCGGACGGGCAACGTCGACATCGTGACCCTGGGACTGAATCTCCTGACCCAGGGTGTGGAGCCGGGTCTCGATTTTGGCGCCATCGATGGGTTGGTCGAACTCTACGAAGAGTGCACCGGGATGCGGGTCCACCCGCGCCACCCCTACGCGGGGGAACTGGTCTTTACTGCTTTCTCGGGCTCCCATCAGGATGCGATCCGGAAGGGGCTGGCTGCGTTGGATGCGGATCCCAAAGGACTCTGGGAGGTTCCCTATTTGCCCATGGACCCCGCCCATGTGGGCCGGGGCTATGAGGCCCTGGTTCGGGTCAACAGTCAGTCGGGCAAGGGAGGCGTGGCCTATGTGCTCGAACGCGATCACGGCTACTCGATTCCCCGAGCTCTCCAGATCGATTTCCAGGCGACGGTTCAGCGGGCCGCCGAAGCAACCGGAGGTGAGGTCGGTTCCGAGGGCATTCGCCAGCTTTTCGAGGCCGAATACCTGGGCCGGTGTGAACCCATCGGTTGCCCGATGGAGCACTGCCAATTCGAGGATATGGGCGGGTCCGACTGCCGCTTGAGGGGAGAGGCGTCCTACGCGGGGGCCCGGCACGTTCTCGAGGCTCGGGGGACCGGACCCATCGATGCGATGTTCACGGCGCTTTGCACCGGGTTCGGCTTGGCCCTGACCCTGACCGACTATTGGGAGCATGCCCTGGGGTCGGGCTCGGATGCGATGGCGGCGGCCTACGTCGAAGTTTCGGACACCGACGGTCGAAGCTTCTTTGGGGTAGGGCGGCACACCAGTAGCGTCACGGCCTCCCTGGAGGCCGTGCTGTCAGCTGTGAACCGTTCCCTGGCCCAGGGCAGGAAACGGAGCGTTGTCCCAGCAGGAGGCATCGTCTGAGCTCTGGGGTGCGAAAGGGGGCCTCCAGATTGGGGGGCGGCCAAAACAGAAAGGCCCTGGCCGACGCGGCCAGGGCCTTTCGAGAACCCACCCCAGGATCAGAGCGTGGCGATGGTGGCGATGAGAGGCGCAATCAGCAGGCTGACAACGCTCATCACCTTGATCAGGATCGCAACGCCCG
>CAWVXN010000332.1:0-4090 GCA_963933695.1 uncultured Myxococcales bacterium
CAGGACCTGGGCGGACACGCCCCGAGCCACTCCCCTGCGCCGAGCTTCCTCGCCGAGGGGCGTTAGAGCGAGTTGCTTGATGGCCCGGGGAGAGGAGCCGGCGGGCAACGCGGTGGCCAGGGCCACGCCCGGTGGGCACAGCACTTCCTTGGCGGCCCAGATCAGCAGGGAAAGCATCTGCTTTGAGAGCACCGGCGTTGGGTCGAGGATCCGTTCGATCTCCTCGCGAATGATTTCGTCGCTGGGGGGGGCATTGGACGGATCATTGCGCGGATGGATGGACGGATCAGTGGACGGAGAGGAGGGGGATTGCACCGGGGAATTTTCGCCGAGCCCGGTATGCTCGGGCCGGCCCTCGGAGTGCCTCTCGAAGGACTCGACGACGACACCTGTGAGCCGCCGGCCGGAAAACGGAACCAGCACGCGCTGGCCGGGACCCAGTGCAGCGGTCTCGCTATCCGGGACCCGGTAGCTGAATAGGGAATCGATGGGGACCGGGAGCGCGACGCGCACGACGCGGCGGCTGGGGCGGGCAAAGAGCGATTCGGTCATCGAGGGCAGTATACCGGGATGGACGTCGACAAAGGGGAATCGGTGAGCCGATCGGCCAAAGGAAAGAGAGAGCGAGTGCGGGTGCAGGTCGACGCGTTCGGTAAGCGCCTGATCGTGGACGAGACATTTGCCTCCCTGTATCGCCCGGAGACCCCGGCCACGGGCTGCGTCTGGGATGCCCTGGCGGCTCCACTTCTCGCCCTGCCTCCCAGGCGGCGGCGGCGTGTTCTGCTCCTGGGGTTGGGAGGGGGCAGCGTGGCTCGCATCGTTCGCTCCCTGGCCCCCGAGGCCATCGTGGTGGGCGTCGAATTTGATCCCGAGGTGGTCCGCCAGGCCCGGGCGCATTTCGCACTGGATGAACTCGATCTCGAGATTTGCATCGACGATGCCCTGGCGGTGCTTCGCCGGGAAAAGCGTCGTTTCGATCTGGTGGTGGAGGATGTCTTCATCGGGCGAGGCGACGCGGTCCACAAACCCGATTGGCTCCCCCACCCCGGGCTCGACCTCGCCGCGGGCCTGCTGGCTCCGGGCGGACTGCTCGTCAGCAATGCCCTCGACGAGGCGTCCTCCATCGCCGCGGCGCTGAATTCGCGTTTTCCCGGCCTGATCCGCATTGAAGTAGAGGACTACGACAATCGGATCTTTGTCGCAGGCCCGGCAACACTGGATGCTCGGGCGCTGCGGTCTGCGGTGGCCGCCGACCCGGTTCTCTCCCCGAGCCTGGGGATTTTGCGGTTCCGGGATTGGCGTCCCAGGCCCCGAGGCTGAACCCTCTCGGGGCCACAGGGAAGCCGTTCGGCACCCCGGCCTAGGGCGAGTCCTAGGGCTAAGGCGCGGACGAGGCTCCGGGACCGGGATCGCGGTAGGGAAGCCCTAAGCGGTAGCCCTCGAGTCGCTGCTCGAGTCCGGCAATTTGATCTCGGCGCCCTTGGGCCCGCGCGATGGTCAGGGCCTGGAGCGCCACTTCCGCTGCGACATCGAAGCGGTTCAGTTCGGCGAGTGCGGCGGCTTGGGCATCGAGGGCTTCGATGCCCGGTGGAGACTGGGCGGCAAGAGCGCGCGTCGCATAGCCGAGGGCCTGCTCCCCCTGGCGCAGATGGGGCTGGGGGGCCGTGGCCAGAGCGAAGGCGAGGGCGGCGAGCAATTCGCCGTCGCCGGGGGATTGCTGGACGGCGGCGTTGAGAACCGAGATGCGTTCGGAGTACTGCCGGGCTCTTCCCAGGGCGGCGGCAAGGTTCTGGCTCGCGGCGGGCAGGTTGGAATCCCGCCTGAGGGCCATCCGGTAGTGGGCAATGGCGGGGTTGAGATCGCCTCGCAGCAGATGGGCGTCGCCGACCCCCTGTAGCGCCGGGGCACTCAGGGGGTCCAGGTCCAGGGCCGCGCTAAATTCGGCGAGGGCTCGATCGCCCTGGCCCAGGCCCAGTCGGGCACTGCCGGCACATAGGTGCGCGGTCAGGGGGTTGCTCTGAAGTTGGCGGGCGTTCTTGAGCGGTTCCAGTGCTTGGCGGAAACGGCCCATGCGCGTCAGCAGGCAGCCCAGCCCTTGCTGGGCCACGCCAAAGGCGGGCTGCAAGGCGACCGCGCTCTCAAACTGCTGGAGCGCCTGAACCCACTGTTGGGAGGCCACCAGCGCCCGGGCGAACTCGAGTTGGACCTCGGCATTGGCGGGAAATTGCCGAGCCGCTCGGCCGAGAAGCTTTCTGGCTTCGCCCTCTCGGCCCAGGGCGTTCTGCTCCCGGGCCAGGGCGAGGCGCAGGTAGGGGCTGCCCGGTTTGAGGCGAACGGCTTCCTGGAAATGGGCCAGGGCGATGTCGTGGCGACTGCGGTCCGAGAGGGGGGCTGCCGCGTAGTGGTCGCCCAGGGCCTTGTGGCCCTCTCCGCGGTTGGCGGTGTGGAAGGCTTCGCGGTTGTCCGGAGGGTTCGTCGCCAGGAAAATGGCCGCCACCAAGCCCGCGCCGCCGTAGATCAGGAGTTCGCTCCAATTCTTCTCCCCAACAAGCCTGGGCAGGCGGCTGAGTCCGGCGCCTCCGGCCAGCACCAGGAGCGGGAAGATCGGCAGTCGGTAGCGGGCGTTGCAGAAGAAGAGCACCACCGAGCCCATATAGAGCAGCAGAAAAGTCGCCGGGAGAAACCAGCGTTTCCAGTCTCGGCGCATGGAGAGAAAACCCGCCAGACCGAGGGCTGCCACCAGGGGAAAGCCAACGAGAAAGAAACCGGGAATCTGGGACCGCTCGGCGACGAACCGAATGGGCTGGTTGTTGGGCAACTCCACTGGGCTCCAAAAGAGCCGGGCCTTGTGGACCAGGTGCCGGGCGAAATCCCCGGGAGCGCTCCCCATCCAAGCGAGTCCCTTGGCGTACCAATAGTCGGAGATTTCCCCGTGCGTGAGGGGGCGACCGAGTTCCGCCTGGGGAATTTGACGGGCGTCCTCGAAGCCGCCGCGCAGAGACCGCCGACCGTCCGGGAGGACGGCGGAGATCCCGTTGGAATCGGGATTGTTACCGATATAAAAATTGACCCCGCCGCTGTAGGTGATGAGGATGGGTTCCCCGCCTACCCAAACGTTGCGCAGGGTGACCGGGGCAATGACCAGGGCCGCGCCGAGACAAACCACCGCCGTGGCCAGCCATTTTCGCGCTGCGAATTTGCTGCCGGGGAGCGCGAGGAAGAGCCAGGCGACGATGGCGGGGGCCAGGATGAGAAAATTGGGTCGGGTGATGGCACACAGCCCCCAGACGGCGCCCGCCAGGACAAGCAGGGGCAACGAACTTTTCCTTGTCGCCCTCCACAGCGTGAGAATCAGCGTCACCTCCAGCAGACACTCCAGCCCCGCGGTCAGGAGCTCGCCTTCGAAGTAGATGGCGGGCCAATAGAGCGCGGCCAGGATGCCCGCGCATAGGCCCGCCCGGTAGCCGGCCAGGTTGCTCCCCAAGCGGGCAATCAAGTAGCTGGTCAGGGCGCCCAGGGTGGCCCCGGCGATCCGGGCCCAGATGACGCTCGGGCCGATCAGGCTGTAGAGACCCGCGAGCAGGTAGTAGTAGAGGGGCGCGCGGTAGTAGGGTTCGGCGGGCATGCCGGGGCCGAAAGCGATGGCTTGGGCCCAGGCATGGTGGTCGTAGGCGTCGCCGTGGACGACGGGGAAGAGGGGGTTGTTCCGGGCCTGGCCCCATAGATAAATCAGGCGCAGGGCCAGGGCGGCGGCGGCCACGGCTAACAAAGTCCAGTGCTGGCGCCGGGTCAGGGGCGCGTCTCGGACCGGATCATTGAGTGGGGACGCGGCCATGGGAATCCTTGGGGGAGAGCTAGCCCTTGGGGGTTTCGAGGGAGCAGGGTAGTCTGGATTCGAGAGGGCTCCCAATCGGTCCCCGAGGCGGGGGAGCTTCCCAAGCGGATCAATTCATCGCAGCCAGGTAGCCGAGGACTTGCTTGCTCACCTCTTTGGGTCTTTCGGGCAGGATGGCGTGGCCGGTTCGCACGAGTCCGCGAAGTTGCACCCGGGAGGGGAATTGGGCTCGCAACCGGGCCCCCGCATCCGGGG
>CAWVXN010000333.1:0-4085 GCA_963933695.1 uncultured Myxococcales bacterium
TCATTTCTTCCCCGAACAGATCAGTATGATCAAGAAGACCTTCAAGGCCAATCGGGCTTCGAATGGGGCCCTTGTCCACCCCGAGTCCTGGCTGCCCCGCGCCGAGGCGCGGCTCCTGGACCCCACGCCTCTCACCGATTTCAGTGATCTATTTAGTGATAACGATGGCCTGCCCCATTGGGTCAGCCTGCCTACCCTCAGGCAGCAATACACCACCGACGAGGAAATCGTCCGAGTGGCCCTCGGCCTAAAGGCCGATCACCAGCCCGATGTCCTGATGGTTTTCCTGCCCGGCATCGACCGGATCTCCCACTGGCTCTGGGGAAATCTCGAACCCGATGAACTCTATCCCCCGGGCCTTCGGCCCTCGGTTGACGAGCGCCAGGCCGGCGCAACCGCCCTACGCCGATACTATGCGTTTACCGATGCGCTGATCGGACGACTCGTGGAGGGCTACGCGCCGGAAGATCTGGTTCTGGTCGTCTCGGATCACGGCTTCGAGGCCGGCGTTAGCCTCATGCTCCTGACCGGGAAGCACGATTCGCCGAACGCCTTGAACGGCGTACTCTTCGCCCGAGGCCAGGGCATTCCAGTCGATCAGCCCGCGGGCCCGGTCAACGTCTTTGAGCTGACTCCCTCGGTCCTGACCTTCGCCGGACTCCCCGTCGCCCAGAACATGGCCGCCGGACCCGCCCCCTTCCTGGGAAAAGTGCGCATCGCGCCCATCGCCAGTTACGACGACATCCCCATCGAGCGCTACGCGCCCGCCCAGTCGGGCAACGAAGAAGACATCATCGAGCACCTTCGCGCCTTGGGCTATCTCGAAGAGGAAACCCCGCCGGAAAGCGGCTCCCCCCAGTCGGCGCCGTGAAGCGAGATCTCAACGCAAGACTTGCCAGCGGGATCGGGCGCTGGGTGGACGGGGCTCGCCGCTACTCGGGATGGGTGATCGCATTCTGTTCGGCAGTCACCCTGGTTGCCGGCTTCTACGCCGCCACCGAACTCGGGGTCAATTCGGACAACGTCCAGATGGTGGCCGAGGACCTGCCCTCCCGCCGCAACCACGAAGCGTTTGCCCGGCTCTTTCCCAACCTCGAAAACGCTCTGCTCGTCGTGATCGATGCCCAGACCCCAGAACTGGCCCGAGAGGCAGCCACCACCCTGGAGGCACGTCTCAAGGCGGATTCCGACCACGTGGAAGACGCCTACGTGCCCGGGGGCGGGCGATTCTTCGAGACCCATGGCCTTCTTTATCGCAGCCCAGATGAACTCGACATCTTCGCCGACCAGATGGCCCGCATGCAGCCGATCCTTGCCACCCTGAAGCAGGATCCCAGCATTGCCAGCCTCGCCTCCCTGATCGAGGCCGGACTCGAGGGAGCCACCCAAGCCGAAGCCCCGAGCGTCAGCTCCGAAGACTGGGCGACCATCCTCGATTCGGTGGGCAACGCCACCCTGGCGGTGTACAGCGAATTCCCCCTGGCCCTGTCCTGGGAACAGATCCTGCTCCAAGGCTCCGAAGTGGAAGTCGCCCGGCGCCGGATCCTGGTGGTCCATCCCGTACTCGACTTCGAGAGTTTCCTGACCGCCGGAACCATCATGGACCGGATTCGCGGGCAGGCCGCGGAACTCGGGCTGGACCCAGCCCACGGCGTCGAGATCCGCATTACGGGCAACCCCGCGCTGAACTACGAAGAAGTCCTCGGCCTGGCGTGGGATCTGGGGCTGGGAGGCGCGGTCTGTTTCCTTTTCGTTGGAGGGGTCATTTTCCGGGCGCTGCGCTCTTTACGGCTGGTCGTTGCCGCCCTGGCGACCCTGGTGGTGGGCCTCATCTGGTCGGCGGCCACCGCCGCCGTGGTAGTCGGACACCTGAATCTGGTTTCCGCCGCTTTCGGTGTTCTCTTTATTGGGCTGGGCGTGGACTTTGCGATCCACCTGGGCATGGCCTACGCGGCGCGGATTCGCGAGGGCCACGAACACGACCAAGCCCTGCGCCAAGCGGGCGAGAGCGTGGGCGGCTCTCTGCTGATCTGCACCCTGACCACCGCGATCGGTTTTTTTGTCTTCGCCCCCACCGACTACCTGGGCGTCGCCGAGCTGGGACTAATCGCCGGCTATGGGATGTTCATCATCTTGTTCCTGACCCTCACCCTCTTCCCCGCACTCCTGAGCCGGTGGCTGCGAATCAAAGCGCCCGAGGAAATCGCTGGGGAACTTCATTTTCGATCGACCTGGTGGCGATTCTCTGAAACCCGACCTGGGCTCGTCCTCGGCGTCGCCGGGGCGTTCTTTGCCGGCAGCCTCCTGCTCGCGCCCAAGGCGCGCTTCGACCTCAACGTCATCGAGATGCGCGACGCGACCACCGAGTCCGTACAGACCTTCAACGACTTACTCGCCCAATCGGGGCCCATGTCTCCCTGGTTCGTCAACTCCGTCGCCCCCAATTTCGAGAGCGCAAAGGCCCTTGCCCAAAAGATGGAAGGCCTACCGAGCGTGGCATCGACTTTGACGCTCACCGACTACGTCCCCGAGGATCAGGCCGAGAAGCTCGAGATTCTCACGGATCTCGGTTACTTGATGGACGCTCCCCCTCAGGCGCCCGGCCCGAAAGATTCGCGTGACCTGGCGAGCCAGATCGCGGCGCTTCGGGACCTGCACACTTTCCTGGGCGCAGCCTGGATCGAAAATGACTCCGGTTCGGAACTGGTGGCCAGTGTTCGAATCTTGCGCGACAAACTCGACGTGTTCCTGGCCCGGGTCGAAAACGACGACGATCCCCGGGTAGCCCTGGACAAACTCGACGAACTCCTGCTCTCGGGCCTACCCGATCAGGTGGCCCGCCTGGAAATAGCCATCAATACCCATGGTATTCGCCTGGAGGAACTCCCCGAGGATTTAGTCACGCGCATGATCTCCAGCGACGGCCAGATCCGGGTGCAGACTTTTCCGCGCGAGGACCTGGGCAACGAGGAAGCCTTCGTTCGCTTCACCGAGGAGGTCCAATCGGTGGATCCCCAGGCGGCGGGGGTCGCGATCAACCTTGTGGGCTTCGGCCGGGCCACCCGCTCCTCCTTCGAACAGGCACTGATTTCGGCCATCGTGATCATTACGACGCTCCTGTTCGCGCTCTGGCGGAGGATCGGCCCGGTGCTGCTGGTGATCTCGCCCCTCGCGCTCAGTTCGCTACTCACCGTGGCCGCCATGGTGCTCCTGGGGATTCCTTTCAACTTCGGCAATATCATCGTGATCCCGCTTCTTCTCGGAATCGGCGTCGACAGCGGGGTGCACCTAGTCCAGCGTGCACTCCAGTCGGGAGGACGGGCGGGAGACCTGATGGACAGCACCACGGCTCGGGCGGTTTTCTACAGTGCGCTGACCACCACGGTGAGCTTTGGCACCCTCGCCTTCTCGTCCCATCGCGGCATGGCGAGCCTGGGGGTCGTCCTCGCCATCGGGATGGTGGCCACGGTAATCGGCAATCTCATCGTGCTGCCCGCCCTGCTCAGCCGCTTCGGCCCCCGCTGAATAGCGGACGACACTTGCAACCCGCGCCCATCAGGGGTCCAGGCGACTTTCCAACAACCGCTTGAGCCGGGACTCCTCTCGGCGCAGGCGAATCGACCGGCCGCCGGTCACGTAGACAAGCCCCTTCTTTGCGCCGCGAGGCTTTGAAACCTGCTTAATGGGCACTACGTGAACGTCGGCTTGACCGGCATTCTTCTGCTTCGAAAAATGCACGGCCAACTCGCAGGCGTCGAGGATGGACTCCGGAGGCACTTCTGCCTGGCCTTCGGTTCGCAGAACCACATGGCTACCCGGCGCACCGTCTAGGTGAAAGAAAAGGTCCTTGCCCCGGGCCAACCGGGTGGTGAGGTAATCGTTGCCCTCGTCGCTTCGCCCTACCCAGATCTCGAGCTCTTCCCGGCTGACATAGCGCCGGGGATGGAGCTTGCGCGGCAACGCCCTAAAGCGCGCGGGCAGGCGAGCCTCGGCGGCGGGCTCCATCTGGGCCGGAGAACGCGCGGCCCGGCGGCGCCCGAGCAGGCGGGCGATCTCGGGTTCGGCGGCGAGTTCTTCAAGGGCCG
>CAWVXN010000334.1:0-4063 GCA_963933695.1 uncultured Myxococcales bacterium
CCCCCCAGCCCCGGGCTCCCGAGTCGCTTTCGAGTTCCAACAGCCAGCCACGACGCTCTTTGAGGCGCCCGTGAGCGGTGCGCAATTCCCGGACCAGAGGCAACCGGTAAGGGGTGAGTCGCGCCCGGCGAATCCTCACACCCACCCCGCCCACCAGCCCGCGGACAACAACAGACAAAAGAAAAAACCCAGTTGGGCGGTTGCCGCCAGCGTCCGGTTCAGGACCGGACCCGAGACCTCGTCGCGCAGGGTTCGATAGAGGGACAGCGCCCGGGGCAGGGTCAGCCACGGAAGCAAAACCCAGGCCGAGCGGCCGGACACGAAAATGAATGCCGGCAGGGACCCATAGGCGAGCACGAAGAGCCCCGCGTATTCCGCCACCCCGGCCCGCCGGCCCAGGCGAACCGCGAGGGTGCGCTTGCCCGCACGGCGATCGCTCTCGATATCCCGCACGTTGTTGACCACGAGGATGGCCGTGGCGAGAGCGCCGACGGGAACCGAAGCCAGAGCCGCATCGAACCCGAGGTGCCCGGCCTGAACGAAGTAGGTCCCCATGACGGCCACGAAGCCGAAGAAGAGAAAAACTGCAGGGTCTCCCCATCCCTTGTAGCCGAAGGGCCAGGGGCCACCGGTATAGGCCAGGGCCGCCACTATGGAGAAGACGCCCACCGCCACCAAGACCCAACCCGCCACGGAAACCAGGTACAGCCCCACCCCCACGGCCAGGGCGAGCACGAAGCCGATTCCCCAGCGCATTTCCGTCGGCGAGAGCCAGCCCGACTGAGCGGCCCGGGCCGGGCCGATGCGATCGTCGGCGTCGGCCCCCTTCTCGAAATCAAAGAGATCGTTGGCGAGATTGGAAGCGATCTGCAGCAAGAGGGCTCCCGCCAGGGCCGCCAGAGCAGGAAGCGCGCGCGCTTCGCCCTCCCCCGCTGCCACCGCCGTGCCCACCGCCACGGGTCCCACGGCCACGGGCAAGGTGCGCGGCCGAGCGGCCACCCACCAAACCCGCCAGCCCTCCGGACGCGGTTCGGCGCCGGAATCCGTCGCCTTCACCGGGTTCACGGTCGCCAGGGGAAGCGCGAGAAATCGGGCTCGCGCTTCGCGTTGAATGCATCGCGCCCCTCTTGGGCTTCTTCACTCATGTAGAAGAGCATCGTGGCGTCCCCGGCCAATTCCTGCAGGCCGATCTGGCCATCGCAATCGGCGTTCATCGAACGCTTGATCAGACGAATCGCCATGGGGCTGTGCTGAAGAATTTCCCGGGCCCAGGCCACTCCGGTGTTCTGGAGCTCCGCGACGGGCACCACCGTGTTGACGAGTCCCATGTCCTCGGCTTCCTTCGCGCCGTATTGTCGGCAGAGAAACCAGATTTCCCGAGCCTTCTTCTGGCCCACGATTCGCGCCATGTAGGACGAGCCGAGCCCCCCGTCGAAGCTGCCCACTTTGGGCCCCGTCTGACCGAAGCGTGCGTTCTCCGCGGCAATCGTCAGGTCGCAAACCAAGTGGAGCACGTGGCCCCCACCAATGGCGTAGCCCGCTACCAGGGCGATCACGGGTTTGGGAATAAAGCGAATCAACTTTTGCAGATCCAGAATATTGAGTCGGGGTACGCCGTCGCCGCCGACGTAACCCTCGTTCCCGCGCACACTCTGATCCCCCCCGGAACAGAAGGCTTCGTCGCCTTCGCCGGTCAAGAGCACCACGCCAATTTTGGGCATGTCGCGCACCCGGGTGAAGGCATCGATCAGTTCCTCGGTGGTCTCGGGTCGAAAAGCGTTGTGTTTTTCGGGTCGACAAATGGTCACCCGGGCGATGCCATCGCCGCTTTCCTCGAAGCGAATGTCCTCGTATTCGTGGATCGTCTGCCAATCGACACTGCTCATATTGCGCCTCTTCTTTGCCCGGTTCAGACCGGGTCTCGGTTAGGGGGTTAGGGGGTTAGGGAGTTAGGGGGTTAGGGAGTTAGCGGTTTGGATTTGCCAAGGGACACGCCCTCCGCGGACTCGGCCTGCACCACCGACCCAAGAAAGCCTTGGCATCCGGCCTGAAAAGCCCGGGGCTGCTCCAGGTGAGCCGCGTGGCCGGCCTCTTTGATCTCCAGTAATTCGGCCTGGGGAAAGCGCCACAGCAGATCGTTGGCGATGGCGCTGAACTTGGCATCCTCCCGGCCCACCACCAGAAGAACCGGCAGGTCCAGACCGACGAGGGCGTCGGCCAGGGGCGGCATGACGCCGGTCCCCATGCCGCGCAAGCTATTGGCCAGGCCCAGGGGATGACAGGCCAGCCGCTGAGCCCGGGCCTCGGCGAGCGCTTCCGCGCCCAGCCGCTTCTGACTCGCAAAGAGCGGCAGTGCCATCCACTGATCAACAAAGGTCTCCACGCCCTGGCTGATGATCTCGTCCGCCAGTGCGCAGTCGGCCCCGCGGCGTGCGGCGCGGCCGCCGGGATCGGACAAACCCGGGGAGACTCCGATCAGAGTGAGGGAAGCCACGCGCTCGGGCCGGGCCACGGCCAGGGAAAGCGCCACCCGGGCCCCCATGGAGTAGCCCAAGAAATGAGCGCGCTTGAGATCCAGGGCGTCGAGTGCCGCCAGTACTTGGGCCACACAGCGCTCCATGCTGTAGAACTCCTCGGCTTCGGGGGCGTCGCTCCCGCCGTGGCCCACCAAGTCCACAGCGTGAACATGAAAGTCGGCGCCGAGCGCTTCGCCCACCCCCGCCATGCTCTCCGCGGATCCGGTAAAACCATGCAGCAGGACCAGGGCCGGCGCCTCGGGGTTGCCCCAACGCACCACGCGCAAGAAAATGCCCTCGACCTCCAGGCGCATTGCCTCCTTGCTCCATTGCCCCTCGGCCGTCGCCGCCATGCTAGTTCCCCCGCGCCGCAGTCACGGCGAGTGCGGCGAGTGCGCGAAAGCCCTTGACGTTGCGGTCCCGGTCCACCGGGACCTCGATCAGGCGAAGCCCGCTTTGATCCCGCGCAGTGGCCAGGGCCTTCCGGTAATCGGCCACGTTGCGAACCCGGGCAAAGGAGGCCCCGTGCAGAGGTGCCAGATCGGCGAGGTTCAGGCCATGGGGAGTGCGAAAAAGATCCTCGAAGCCCACGGCTTCGCCGTGGTCGGCGATGGGGAGGAAGGAAAATATTCCGCCGCCATCGTTCTCGAGCACCACCACGGTCAACCCTTGGGGCAGATCGCGTACCAGGCGCAACCCTCCGATATCGTGGAGCAGCGCGAGATCCCCGATCAACAGAAACACCGGCCCGCGATCCGCCGCCGCTGCGCCCGCGGCGGCGGAGACCAGCCCATCGATCCCGCTTGCGCCGCGATGACCGAGAATCCGCAAAGGCCGATTCGACCCGGGCAGGAAAGCGTCGAGGTCCCGGATGGGCATGCTGTTCGAGACATAGAGGGTGGCATCCGGCGGCAGCGACTCGGCGAGTTCGCGCACCGCCCGGGGTTCGAGGAGTTCGTTTTCATCGGCCAGGGCCGCACTCAGGGCATCCGCCGCCCGGCCGTCATCCCCCAGGCATTGCCGGGTGTATTCGCTCACCCGCGCCTCCCATCCGGCGTCGCGCCAAGCCCGGGCCCAGGCCTCGCAGAGCGCGCCCGGATCGGCCACCAGAATCCGGGAGGCCAAGTGGCTCGGGTCGTGCCCCACCCGGTCGGGATCCACTAGAACCAGGTGCTTCGGAGGATGGCTTTCAAGGGCCAGGCCCAGGGACTTGCTCACCGGCGAATCCCCCAGGCGCACCACCACGTCCGGGGCCCAATCCCCGGCGATGCGCGGATCGCGCAGGAGCAGGTCGGCGTGGGCGAGCACCGGGGCCGTGTCGACATGGGGCCCCCGGCGCAATTGCGAAGTCGGGTCCGCAAAAATCGGCCAGCCGGTCAGTCGGGCGAATTCGGCGATGGCCGCGCTGCGCTCGGCATCCGGGGCCAGGGGACCGCACACCACCAGACCGCGCTCGTAGGTCTGGGCGATCTCGAGCAGGACGTCGATTTCCTCGGAAGGCGGCGCAGCCGGTGCCGAGGTGACCGTCACAACGGCGGCGGCGGGGT
>CAWVXN010000335.1:0-4062 GCA_963933695.1 uncultured Myxococcales bacterium
TGCCTGGATCCGATTCAACCGATCCAGGGAGTTTTCGCCCAGTCCCACCACGTCGAGTTCGTGCCCCGTCCCCCCAATGGGCCAGAGGCCTTCGCTGAGCCCTGGCCTGGGCAGGTCGGCCCCTTCCGGCGCCCTCGGTCTGCGCGATCCCCTACTCAATACAGAACCTGATAGGCGTAAAGGCTCCGCAGAACTCGCTTGACATAACTCCGGGTCTGGCTGTACGGAATCGATTCCACCCACTCATCGTCCTCGACTGGCTCGCCAGGAGCCCACTGGGCCACAGCCTCGGGCCCCGCGTTGTAGCTCGCGATGGAGGCCGAGATGCGGCCGTGGAAGATCTTTTCGAGATCCGTGAGGTAGCGGGCACCCAGGTCGATATTCGTGCTCGGGTCAAAGAGATCCTCGCCCTCGAAGTCCTCGACCCCATGATCCGCGGCGAGTTGCTCCCCTGTCGTGACCATGATCTGGAGCAAACCGCGCGCACCCACAGGCGACACGACGCTCGCGCGGAAGCCGCTCTCCTCGCGCATGATCGAGTAGACGAGTGCGGGCGGGACACTTCCAGGGGACTGGGTCGCTCGATCCACCAAGGGCAAGTAGGCCGACGGCCAAGCGTACCACCAGAGATCCTCGAAATGGCGGACCGGTCCGCGCGCAAGGGACTCGGAGTAGCCCTCCACAATGATTCGATGTGCCAGGTGATAGTCGCCCGTATCGCTGGCCAGATGGGCCAGGTCCAGGCGGTCGGCGAGTCCCCGAACTCGGCGGGCCAGTCTCTGGACCTCGGTTCGGGCCTCGTCGGTGAGCCCCGCCTCGAGCAGAATTCGGGGCCGCTCAAGTTCCTGGGCTTTCAGTCGCCGGCGACCCTGGGCGATCCTGGATTTGAGCTTCTTCGGCGCGAGGGTTCCGCCAGTTCGGCTGCGTGAACGCCAGCCGTAATACGAGAGCGGGAATTCCGTCGCCAGTGCCGCAAATTCCGCCTCCGCATCACCCCCGCCGCCCTCCTCCCAGGCCCGGGCACGCCAGTAGCGCGCCCGCAGTTGGCCGATCGGATCCCTTTTTTTGCTCTGAACGAGGCGGTCGAAGTAATCCACCGCTTCGTCGTATCGGCCCTGCCGGTATGCCGACCAACCCAGCCGCCAACCCGCTGCTTCGTTCAGGCCGGCGCTCTTGCGCGCGCTTTCGACCTTGCGAAAGTGCGCGTCCGCCCGCTCATCGAAAGATCTCCCCTCCAGCAGCACCCCAGCCAGATAACGCGCCCGCACGGCGTGTCGGGAGGGCCGCCCGCTGGCGAGCTTTTCGAACTTCTCGATGGCCTCGGGCACACGGTCCGCCCGGGCCAGGGCCCGAGCGTGCCAGATCGCCATTTCAGCGTTGGGGAGAAAGAACTCAAATGCCTTGACGGCCTCGGGGTAGCGGCGAAGCCTGAAAAGGGTCTTGGCGCGCTGGCGGCGGGCCCGATCATCCTCTCGTCCCGCGAGTCCCAATTCGAGGGCCCGGTCGTAGGCCTCGAGGGCCTCATCGTTCTGAAGTTGACGGAAGAGGCGGTCGCCCCGTCGCCGCCAGTCGGTGGCCTTCCGGAGTGGGCGCTCGAGCAATTCTTCAAGAAGGTCCAACCGGTGCGCCGCAACCCGGGCCTCAAAGGTGGCGGGGTGCGCGTACCAGATCAACGTGTAGGTGGTGGCCGCGTCAATATCCAGACCCGCCCGCTCCTCCTGGCTCGCGATGGAGAGCAGCACGTTGGCCCGCAGGTCTTCGTCCCGGCTCTCGGACAAGGCCGAACGCCAGGCCGCGAGCGCAGCCTCCGAATCGCGCTGATTCGCCCGGGCATTGCCGAGGAGAACGTAGAGTTCCGCGCGAACCGGCGAGTTTGTATGCCGGCGAAGGGCCTCCTCGGCGACGCGCACAGTCCAATCGCTCCGACCATCTTCCAGCAGCAAACGCACCTGAAGAAGCGCGGCGTAGTCCGATACGATCGGGTGACGCTCGATCACCTGCTCGAACAGCCAAATCGCGTGGCTTCGGTCGCCGTGGGCGATGGCTTCCTGGGCCGCCTTCAGCGCGGCCGCCGGGTTTCCGAGCAGTGACTGGCTCCGGGCACGGAGCACCTTGTCCGCGGCGGGTCCATCGGGTTGAGCGTGTTGGGCAGCATCCCCCGGCGCTTGCCCCGGCGGGTACGCCCGAGCGGAACCGGCCAAGAGCAAGACCATGCCTAGACCCAGGCCTAGGCCCAGGAGAAAAAAGCCTCCCGCCATGGCTTTCGATCTTTCCGCCGGATTCAAGTTCACGCTGGATCTCCGTGCCGGACCAAGGTGTTCGCCGCCGGCGAACGCCCACGTTCTCATCCGCACGTTATCGGTGGCGGCATCGCACCGCTCCCCGGGTCCTGTATTTGCCCGCTCCATTGTCGGTCTTCTTTCCCTTGGGTAGGGTTCAGCCCGCTTTGGGTTTCTCACCGATCAACCGCCTCTCTTTGGTCATCGCCTTTTCCCGCCAATTCTTGAGCGCTCTGCTGGCACTTTGCGGCCTAGCTGCCGTCGGTGGCCTGGGATGCGATACGCCGCGCGCCCTTCCCACTCCCCCTCCCCCCTCCCCTGCTTCCGACGCCGCGCACCCGGGTGCCCCTGAGGCGGACCAGGGAGTCGGAGAGCAAGCCCAGTGGCGTCCTCGCGGACTTTGGGTCCTGGCCGAGGGGTCCCAGCGGGTGCTCGAGGATCCCGCGCGCCTCTCCCCCTTGCTCGAGACGGCAACCCGGCTGGGCGTCTCGGATCTCTTTGTCCAGGTCTATCGGGGCGGACGCAGTTGGTATGCCTCGGATCTCGCCGACGCCTCGCCCTATCGCGCCCTGATCGAGGCCACCGGGGTTGACACCCTGGAAGCGCTGATCGCCGGGGCCCACGCCCGAGGAATGCGGGTGCACGCCTGGGTCAATGTTTTTTCGCTGAGTCTCAACCCCGAGGCACCTATTCTCCAGGAACTCGGCCGGGACGCGGTTCTGGTGGACCGGTCGGGACGTAACTTGCTGGATTATCCCAATTTTGAAATCCCGGCGCCCGATGGCGATTGGTACCGCATGGGCACCCGGGGCATTTATCTCGATCCCGGAGCGCCCGGCGTGCAGGAGATCCTCACCGCCACCTTCGTCGAACTGGTCCGCCGCTACCCGGCCCTCGATGGTCTGCATCTCGACTATGTGCGTCATCCCGGCGCCCTGCCCTTCGTACCCGGGTCACGCTTTGGAGTGGGCCTGGACTTCGGCTACGGACTGCCCTCGCGAGTGCGCTTTGGGCGGGAAACCGGGCTGTCGGGCCCCTATCGGAATCGGGAGAATCCCTCCCCCTCCGCCCTGGTGAATTCCAACGCCTGGGATCACTGGCGCCGAGAGAAAGTCAGCCAGGTCGTGGCCTCCATCGCCACCGAGGCCCGGGCGACCCGCCCCGGCTTGGCCATCTCGGCGGCCGTGATCAGCTATGCGGATCGCGCCTACTTGAGCCTCTCCCAGGACTGGCCCCTATGGCTCGAAGAGGGGTGGATCGATCTGGCCATTCCCATGGCATACACCTTGGACGATCGTCTGCTGCGCTACCAACTCGAGCGTTTTGGCCGCGCCGTGGAGCGACAGCGAATCTGGTCCGGCCTGGGGGTCTGGCTCTTCGCACGGTCCCCCGAGCGGGCGGTGCGACAAATTGAAATTGCTCGGGCCGCGGGGCTGGAGGGCGATGTCCTCTTTTCATACGACGCCATCGCGGACGCCCCGGAGCTCGAGGCAGCGCTTGCCGATGCGTTTGCCGCCAATGCGTTGGGCAACGATGGGTTGGGCAACGATGGGTTTGCCGAGGTTGCAGAGAGTGCAGAGGTCGAAGAGAGCGCTTCGCCCTCTCCCCCGGCGATGAAAGAGCCCTGAGCCCCGGTGGACGAACCCTTCGACTTGGATCGCTTCGCGTTTGAGCTTCCCGCCGAATGCATCGCCCAGCGCCCGCTTCCGGTGTGGGTCCGCCGGCTGCCGAGGTGGCGGCGACGTCCGCCGCCGAGATGGAGATACCTGAGGTCGGCGAATCC
>CAWVXN010000336.1:0-4058 GCA_963933695.1 uncultured Myxococcales bacterium
CCGCGGATCCGGTGACGCGTACCTTTCGCATGACCCTTGCCTTCGAGACCCCAAGGGATGTGATCGTGACTTCGGGTATGACGGCCAAGGTGGTTGCTTCTGCGGAGGTTGTCGAGAGCGATGGGGCTACGGACTTCATGATCCCGGTCCAGGCGGCTCGGGGCAACGAGGAAGGCGATTCCTATGTTTGGTCTGTCGATCCCGATACGATGGAGGTCCATCGCTCTCCAGTGACCCTGGGAGCGGTTGCCGGATCCATGGTTCGGGTTCTCGGCGGTCTTGAGGATGGCGATGAGATTGCGACCTCGGGCGTGGGCGAATTGCGCGAGGGCATGCGGGTTCGGCGGTTTGGCAGCTGAACGTCGTTTGGAAAATTTTCCCGCTGAACTCAATAGGATGATCAGGACTCTTCGATGAACTTGGCCGAGTATTGGATCCAACACCGGGTGGTCACGCTGGTATTGACCTTCGTCACCATCGGTGGCGGAATCATGGCCTTTCAGGGTATGAGCCGCCTCGAGGATCCAGAGTTTACGATCAAGGACGCGCTGGTGGTGACCCCCTACGTGGGCGCGACTGCAGAAGAAGTCGAGCAGGAGGTCAGTGACGAAATCGAGTTGGCGGTCCAGAAGCTCGGCCAGCTCAAGGAAATCGAGTCGAGATCGATGCGCAATCTCTCGACGGTCACCGTCACGGTTCAGGACAAATACGACAAGGACGGCCTACCCCAGGTTTGGGACGAACTACGGCGCAAGGTGAGTGACGCCCAGTCTTCCCTGCCGCCCGGAGCAGGCCCATCCCTGGTGATCGACGACTACGGGGACGTTTACGGCGTATTCGTTGCGGTGTACGGAAGCGAGTATTCGTACGCAGAGATCAAGGAAGTGACCGATCTGCTTCGCCGGGAGCTGATCCTCGTTCAGGACGTGGCCAAGATCGAGACCTACGGCGAGCGGAAGGAAGCCGTTTACATCGAACTTTCTCGGGATCGGATTTCCCAGCTTGGAATTACCCCCGCGGCCATTGCGGATAAATTGCGCCAGAAGAACTTTGTCAGCAATTCGGGTCGTGTAGAAGTCGGTCCGGACTTCATCAGTATTCAGCCGAGTGGGGGCATCGACTCGGTGGCCGATCTCGGTGATGTGTTGATCAGCGGCGGTACGAAGAGCCAGATCTATCTGCGTGACGTGGGACACGTGCGACGGGGTTACGTTGAACCTCAGGACAAGATGATCCGATACGACGGGAACCCCGCGATTGGTTTGGGGATTTCAACCGTTGCCGGCGGCAACGTCGTGGTCATGGGAGAAGCCCTGGATAAGAGGATTGCCGAACTCCAGGAGCAGATCCCGTTGGGTATCGAGGCCGGCATCGTGTCCATGCAGTCCACCTCGGTGGTGAAGTCAATCGATGGCTTCGTGGTCAGTCTCGTTGAAGCCGTCGCGATCGTGGTGCTGGTGCTACTCGTGTTTATGGGTCTGCGAAGCGGGATGCTGATTGGCTTCGTATTGGTTCAGACAATCCTGGCCTCTTTTATTTTCCTGGGGCCTATGGGTGTGGCCCTCGAACGGATTTCTCTCGGGGCCTTGATCATCGCGTTGGGCATGCTCGTTGATAACGCCATCGTGATTGTGGACGGAGTCCTGGTCAAGTTGCAGCAGGGCGTTTCCCCTGAAAATGCGGCGAAGCAAACAGTTGCCCAATCGGCAATTCCCCTACTGGGTGCGACCATCATCGCGATTCTGGCCTTCGCAGCCATCGGCACTTCCGATGACAGCACCGGGGAGTTCTGCCGGTCGCTTTACCAGGTCGTTTTAGTCTCCCTGCTGATGAGTTGGGTGAGCGCAGTGACGGTTACGCCGCTGCTCTGCGTCATGTTCTTGAAAGCGCCCGAGACCCCGGAGGGTGGCGAGGCATCCGCGGACCCCTACGGCTCCCGCTTCTACACGGGATTCAAGAGTCTGCTTCGGGCGTGCATTGGCCGGCGTTGGGTCAGCGTCGGGGTTGTGGCGGGATTATTCGGCTTGTCGCTCTACGGCTTCGGTATGGTCGATTCGAGTTTCTTCCCTGCTTCGACGCGTCCCCAATTCACGGTGGATGTCTGGATGCCCGCCGGAACCTCCATCGACGAAACCCGGAATCAGGTGATTCGAATCGAGGAGTATCTCGAAACTCTGCCCGAGGTGAAGCACGTATCGTCCCTCGTCGGCCAGGGTGGGCTGCGCTTCCTGCTCACCTATACCCCTGAGAAATCGAATTCCGCGTACGCGCAGTTGTTGGTGGACGTCGATGACCCCGAGGTCATTGGTGAATTGTTGCCCCGGATCGAATCTGATCTGATCGAAATCTCTCCAGACGCGCTCACCTACGCGGCTCGCTTCCAATTGGGTCCGGGCAGTACCGGTAAGGTGCAGGCCCGCCTGAGTGGCCCGGACATTGATACCTTGCGTCAATTGGCCAGCGAGACGATGGGTATCTTCGGCCAAGATCCTGATGCGAAGAGCATAAGAACCGACTGGCAGGGCAAGGTCAAGCGAATCACCCCCCTCATCGCCGATCAGGCGGCGGATGCGAGTGGCATCCAGCGCCCGGATGTGGCGCGTGTCATGCTGAGTGCGTTCCAGGGCGAACCGATCGGATCGTATCGCGAGAAAGACTTGATGCTGCCCATCATCATGCGGGCCCCAGAAGCCGAGCGAAGCAACGTCTCCTCCATGCGGGATCTGCAAATTTACAGCCCCGCCGCCGGCACGATGATTCCCCTTCGCCAAGTGGTCTCGGGCTTCGCCACCCTTTTCGAGGATGAGATCATCGTCCGGAAAGATCGAATTCGGACGATTACCGTCTACTGCGACCCCGCCGTGGGCCAACCCAGCAGCCTGTTTGCACGCCTGCGCCCCCAGGTGGAGGCCATAGAGTTGCCTTCGGGGTATTCGCTGGAATGGGGCGGGGAGTATGAGGACTCGGGAAATGCTCGGGCGGCGCTCGTAGGCAGCGTACCGCTCTTTTTGCTGTTGATGGTTCTGATCACCGTGGGCCTCTTTAATTCACTCAAGCAACCCCTGGTTATCTGGCTCAACGTACCCCTGGCGCTGATCGGGGTCACCGTGGGCCTTCTCGTTACCAATCAACCCTTCGGCTTTATGTCGATTCTCGGTTTTTTGAGCCTGATGGGTATGCTCATCAAGAACGCGATTGTTCTGGTGGACCAGATTAATTTTGAACTCGCCGAGGGCAAGGCGCAACTCGCGGCAATCATCGACTCATGCGCGAGCCGGCTTCGTCCCGTGGCCATGGCGGCGGCGACCACCGCTCTCGGAATGATCCCGCTCCTCGCGGATGCTTTCTTCTCAGCGATGGCGGTGACAATTATCTTCGGACTGTTCTTCGCCACGGTGCTCACCATGGTCATCTTGCCTGTCTTTTACTCAATTGTGTTTAAGGTGCGTATGAACGAGGGAACCTGAGGCGTGCTCGAGCGTTACCGGTATGCCTACTTGCTGGCGACTCTCAGCCTGCTCATCATCGGAAGGCCTTTCCTTCCCGATTTTGGTCGCAACCTCGTTATTGTGATCCTTGCGCTTAGTCTGGTGACTGCGGCGGTGACCAGTGCGACCAAGCGTTACCAGGCCTGGGTAGGGGTCTTGATGACCTGCGCCATCGTGGCCTCTTCTCTCATGCCCGATGACTTTATGGGCTTGAACGGCGCGGTGATTTCGCCGGCTCTCGGTGTCGTTTATTGGGCGGTCACCGCGATTCTGATTCTTCGCCGGATCGCGACCCGCACCGACCGAATTACAGCCGATACGATCAACGGGGCGGTGTGTGTCTACTTGCTGCTCGGGCTCGGCTGGTCCCACGCCTACGCCCTGCTCGAAGCGGTCCAGCCCGGTTCATTCACCATCGCGGCCGAAATGGCTGAGACGACGGGGCACGCTTTCCAGCGTTTCATCGGCTACAGCTTCGTGACCCTGACGACTCTCGGCTATGGGAACGTGGTCCCGCTGACGCCACGGGGCGAGTCCCTGGCCATCGCCGAAGCCATTGCCGGCCAGCTC
>CAWVXN010000337.1:0-4058 GCA_963933695.1 uncultured Myxococcales bacterium
CTCGCCCTCGCAGCCGATAGCGAAGACGGCGGGGGGGTCGCTGGCTTCGCTCAAGGCCTCGGGCCGGATGGCCACCATGCCGATTCGGCGGTCTCCCTTGAGCGCGGCATGGGTCATTGCCCGGTAGCGAGGCTCGAAAATATAAAGGGGCAGCTGGGTGTTTGGAAAAAGGACCACGTTTGGAAGCGGAAAAAGTGAGAGGATCTGTGAGTCGGAGGTCGATTTCATGAGAACGAATTCCTTGGATGCGGACGCGGGAACGATAGCGCTCTGCGGTTGACGTTCTCTTCCGGGGCCGGGACACTGGGGCTCGACGATGGATAGGAGAACCCGTTTCGAATTGCTAAGCCGCTTGCGCGAGGATGCGGATCGCATCTGCTCGCGGTTCGGCCTGCGCTACCTGTCAATCGAGGCCGAAAGGGCCAACGTCAAGCGGCGTTACGGGATCTGCTATTCCGATGGAACCATCAAGATCCGCCTACGCCACGTCGCGACCGGCCAGCCGCTCAAGTATTCGAGTCTGGTCAGTACCCTCTGCCACGAGCTCGCGCATCTGAAGCATTTTGACCATTCGCCGCGCTTCCAGGATTTCTATCAGCATATCCTTGGCTGGGCGCGCGCTCAGGGGATCTACCGCCCAGGGAAAGCACCTTCCAAGCTCCCGCTTGCCCCCCCCAAAGGCGACGCACAAGTTCCCGATGCGGGACCCGTTCAGCTGAGCCTCTTCTGAGCGCGTCGGTCCCCCAGCACGTCAGTCTAAGCACGAGGGTCTAAGCTCGAGGGTCTAAGCACGTCGGTCCCGGGAATGGCCCGGACAAGCCTTTTCGGGGTCTGCGGGCCTCGGGCGGCTGGGTGCGCGGAGGGTTCTTCGACCCGGTAAAACGAGCAGGGGGCCCGTGAGAACGTGGTACGCGGTTCTCTGGGCGAACGCGCCTGCAGGGCTTAGGCTTATCCCGCCGCGGCCTTCTGTTGCTCGTCGTATTCCTCGAGGTTGTTCGGGCCTTCAACGACCTTGCTCGCAATGCTGTCGCAGGCCAGGTTCTTGTCCAGAATTTCGCTGAGCAGACCCTCGACCGTCAACTCGTCGAATTCTTCAAAGGCATCTTCAAGCCCGCTCCCCGTCACGGTGAACTGCAAGTTGAGCTTGATTTTTACGTCCATCTTTTCTTCTCTCCTCAATCTTGGCACGCCCGGTTGGGCTCTCGCGGGTCGCCACACGGCGAATTCGGGCTGGGTCGGGCTGCGTGTTGGGCTGCGTGTTGGCGATGCCTTGTCTTCTCTAACGCGTCGCCGCTTCGCTTTGGTCCCGAAGACCGATTGGTTAGTCCCTGCCTCTTGTTGTCCAGCCCACCGAGCACTTGGAACTGACCGTGGGCATCGCTCGCCTACCCCCGGGTGAATTTTTAAATTCTGCAGCTCCCCGGTCTGGCAAGCCGGGAACCGACAATACACCGGCCCTCCCGCTGGGGCTATGCAGATTACCCACAAAGTCAGCTATTTACGCACCGAATCGGCTGGATGGTGGTGAATCCCGGGCCCGAATTCCGTCTCAAAGCCGAAAACCGTGCCGCTAGAAGGGAAACGCCTACGAATGGGTCCCCTGGAAAGGCCTTTGGCCCGTGTGTATTCCCAAGCCCAGTGAGCCGGATCAGCTCTCGGACGGGTGGGCCTCGGGTTCGGTTTCAAGGACCTCCTGCTGAAGCGCCCGCGCCTCGCTCGGGTTGGGCACGACCTCGCTATGGCATTTGGCCTGACCCACGGTTGCCTTCATTTCGGTCTGGGTCTTCGAGGCCAGATGGTGCAGTTGGTCGGGGCTCAGGACGCCTCGTTTCTGAAGGATGTCCTTCTGCTCTTCGTTCAGTGCCGCTGAAATTTTTGGTTTGTCCCACGCGTAGGCCTCGTCCTTGCCCGAAACGAAGCTGACGATCTCCTTACTGATCCTCACCGCGCACCAATCGTGGCCGCACATGGCGCAGAAATCCGTATCCACGTCCATGTCCTCGTCGTGGTAGGCCCGGGCGGTGTCCGTATCGAAAGCCAGTTCGAAATGCTTTTCCCAATTGAGTGCGGCGCGCGCCTTGGTGAGCTCGTCATCCCAGTCCCGGGTGCCCGGAATACCCAAAGCCACGTCCGCCGAGTGTGCGGCGATCCGATAGGCGACGCATCCCTGCTTGACATCTTCGCGCTTGGGCAGTCCGAGGTGTTCCTTCGGGGTGACGTAGCAGAGCATGCTGGCTCCGTGGTAAGCCGCCGCGGTCGCCCCGATGGCGCTGGTGATGTGGTCGTAACCCGGGAACACGTCGGTCACCAGAGGGCCAAGCACGTAGAAGGGCGCTCCGTGGCAGATCTGGCGTTGGAGTTTCATGTTGTACTCCACCTGATCAAAGGGGACATGGCCGGGCCCCTCGATCATCACCTGGACGCCGTGGCGCCAGGCACGCTCGGTGAGTTCGCCCAGGGCGGAGAGTTCACCCAACTGAGCTTCATCGGTGGCATCGGCGAGGCCACCCGGGCGCAGTCCGTCGCCGATGGAGAAAGTCACATCGTAGCGGCGCATAAGGAGGCAAATATCGTCCCAGATTTCGCTCATCAGGTTTTCGCGTCCGTGATGAAGCATCCACTTGGCAAGCAGGGATCCGCCGCGGCTGACGATCCCGATCAGGCGCTTGGCGACGAAATCCAGATGAGCCCGGCGTACCCCGGCGTGGATGGTGAAGTAGTCCACACCCTGCTGGGCCTGTGCTTCAAGGCATTCCAGAACCATTTCGCGATCGAGTTCTTCGATGGTCCGCCCAAGGATCATGGAATAAATGGGAACGGTCCCAATCGGCGCCGTGGAGTGCTTGATGATGGCTTCCCGAGTGGCGTCGAGGTCGCCGCCCGTGGAAAGGTCCATCACGGTGTCGGCTCCCCAGCGGAGCGCCCATTCCAGCTTCTCCACTTCTTCCAGGCTGCCGCTGGAAACCGGTGAGGCCCCCATGTTGGCGTTGATCTTGGTTTTGCTGGCCCGGCCAATGGCCATGGGGTCGAGTTCCATGCCCAGGTGAACCTTGTTGGCTGGAATCACCATGCGACCGGCGGCGACCTCGTCGCGAATCTGCTCGGCACTCAGATGGGGCTCGCGTTGGGCAACGCGTTCCATTTCCGGCGTGATGAGGCCGAGCCGTGCATGTTCAAGTTGGGTGATGGGGATGAAGCCATCGGGTGCTCGCCATTGGTCTTTTTCTTTGCGCCAATCCTCGGGCATGAAATCCCATGCGGTCTTCTCGGACGCCTGGGGCATGCCGGGGGTATCGGGAGAAGAGAAGGAAAGAGGCCCGCCGATATCGGAGGGGTTTGCGAAGCTGCCCGGGTTCGTACCCTGTTGCCGGCTCGAGGGATTGCTGCCTGCGGCAGGCTTGGGGGGCCGGATACTCGTCATGGCTGCGCTCCTCACGGGTTGTTGTGATCCATGCTCCGGGCTCGAGGCCGAGGTCTCAAGAGGTGAATGGACCGAAGAAAGAGAGAAAAGTGGATTGGGAACAGAATGCATTTCGAACTTACAGCCACCGCTCGCTGCCCGCCCCAGTGTCTCTGATTGTCCCGGGGGAGATACCCTATCACGGGGATTTAGGGAGCGCCCCGCTGGCCCGCTATTCGTCGGCGAAAGCCTGAAATTTCCAGGGCGTCCGGCTCGCGGGCGACTATGCTTCCGTCGCGCCGGAATCCGAGGAGGGCCGCTTCCGGGGGCAGGACGTTAGTCCTGCGCGAGGGCCCAAAGTCCGGGGGAGCGAGGCCAGATGCGAAGCAGCGTACAAAATGGGGTCATCCTGAGCCTCCTTGTTTTGGGGATGGCGAGCTGCGATCGGAACATCGCGCCCTTCGTGCCGGGGGAACTGCCCCGGGAGCCCGACCTCTCGCGAATTTTCCCGGCCCCGGAAGAAACGCCCTCCATGGCGGGTGGGGCGAGCGGCGGTTCTCCGACCGCCGGAGCCGCCGGAGTGGGCCGCCCAGGCGCTGGGGTTCGGGGCAATGTGCGCTTGGCCCAGTCCGACGCAGGCGCCGAGGGAACCCTATTT
>CAWVXN010000338.1:0-4048 GCA_963933695.1 uncultured Myxococcales bacterium
GAGAAGCGAGGCCCCTGAAGGGAATTCGTATCGGCTTCCTCGCCCAGGAGCCTGAGCTCGACCCCAATAAGACGGTCCTTGGCAACGTAGAGGAAGGCGTCGGAGAGACGGGCAAGCTGCTCGAGGATTTTAACGCGATCAGCGCGCGTTTCAGCGAACCCATGGATGACGAGGAAATGAACGCGCTGCTCGCCAAACAGGCTGCTCTCCAGGACAAGATTGATGCGGTGGACGGTTGGGAAATAGAGCGGACCCTCGAGGTCGCCATGGATGCCCTTCGCTGCCCGCCTGGCGATGCCGATGTCACAACGCTTTCCGGGGGTGAGCGTCGGCGAGTCGCTCTTTGCCGCCTGCTTCTCTCCAAGCCCGACATGCTCCTACTGGACGAGCCGACCAATCATCTCGACGCAGAATCCGTGGCTTGGCTGGAGCGCTTTCTTTCCGAGTACTCGGGGACTGTCGTGGCCGTGACTCATGATCGATATTTCCTCGACAACGTTGCGGGATGGATTCTGGAACTGGATCGAGGGCGCGGGATCCCCTGGCAGGGCAACTACTCCTCGTGGCTTGAGCAGAAACAGCAGCGGCTGGTGGTCGAGGAGAAACAGGCGAGTGCGCACTCGCGCACCCTGCAGCGCGAACTCGACTGGATGCAGATGAGCCCGCGCGCGCGTCAGGCCAAGGGCAAGGCGCGGATCAACGCCTACGAGAAGCTTCTCTCGGAGGGGCAGGATCGCTCCATGGACAAGGCCGAAATCCCCATCCCGGTGCCCCAACGACTGGGTGATGTGGTGGTGGAGGTCGAGGGTTTGGGCAAGGCTTTCGGGGGCGAGATTCTTATCGACGACCTCAACTTCAAGCTGCCGCCCGGAGGTATCGTGGGCGTGATTGGGGCGAATGGCGCGGGCAAGTCAACGCTGTTCAAGATGATCATTGGCGAAGAGAAGCCCGATGCCGGGGAAATCCGGCTGGGGGAGACCGTTCAACTCGCCTACGTGGATCAGTCCCGGGATGCCCTGAAGCCCGGCATGACCGTGTGGGAGGCGATCAGCGGGGGCGATGAGATGATTGCGGTGGGCCGACGCGAAGTGCCCTCCCGAGCCTATGTCTCGTCGTTTAACTTCAAAGGGCAGGATCAGCAAAAGCGGGTGGAGACCCTTTCGGGCGGGGAGCGCAATCGTGTTCACCTGGCGCTTCTGCTCAAGAGCGGGGGCAATGTTCTGCTCCTCGACGAGCCCACGAATGATCTGGACGTCGATACGCTCCGGGCATTGGAGGACGCACTGGTTGATTTTGCCGGTTGCGTGGTGGTGATTTCCCATGATCGCTGGTTCCTCGACCGGATCGCGACCCACATGCTGGCCTTCGAGGGCAACAGCCACGTCGAGTGGTTCGAGGGCAACTACGAGGACTACGAAAAGGACCGCAAGAAGCGCATGGGCGCGGATGCGGATACGCCGCACCGGATCAAGTACCGACGCATCGACGCCTGAAGGCCGGGGCCCTGCTCAGTTCGCGAGCGCCGAATCGGAATCGTCGGAGGAGTCGTCGAAAGAGTCATCGAAGGGATCGTCGGACAAGTCTCCCGAGCCGGCGTCCTCCATGGATTCGATGACCCGCAGGTCGTCCCAGACGGGTATCCCGGCCTCGGCGAAGAGCCCCCGGGTGCGTTCGGTCACGGCGCCCACGCGGACCAGCGCGGGCATCATCAGGTCCTTGAAGGAATGGACCTGGCCCGCAGGCACCTCGGCCGCCATGCCCGCTGCCCCCGCCTCGACGATGGCCCGTATGAAATCCTGGTGGTCGATGCCCACCTGGTCCAGCACTCCGAGGAAGCCCGGGTCAGGCTGCCGGGGGCCGGTGCCATCGACGCCGCCAATCGCGTTGGCGATGGATTGGATTACTTCGAAAGAGAACTGTGCGATGTCCTCGCGTTCATCGATGTGCATTTCCTCCAAGGCCTCTTTCACATAGAGATTTCCGAAAGCCACGTGTCGGGATTCGTCGCGGAGCACGAGTTCGGTGAGTTGGCGCAGGAGGGCGCAGTTGGTGGTTCGGCGCATGTTGTGGAATGCACCGAGGGCCAGTCCTTCCACGACCATATTCATCCCGATGGCAATCTTGGTCCAGTGATCGGCTTGGAGGGTGTCGTCAATCACGGACTTCAGCCACGGCGAAATAGGGTAGGACACCGCGAGTTTACGGATGTAGGTGTCATAGGCCTCGACGTGCCGCGCTTCGTCCATGGTCTGAGTGGCGGCGTAGAGCTTGCCCTCGTAATCCGGGACGGCATGGGTGAGAGCTGCCGCAGTCATCAGAGCGCCCTGTTCGCCGTGCAGGAATTGGGAGAGTTGGTGCGCCGTGGAATGCGCTGTGAAAGTTTCACGCTGGCTATCGGAAAGGCGTTGGAAGAGGGGGATTTGATCGATTCCGTTCCGAGTCTCGCTGACAATGGGCCTTGAAGGGTCAATCTCGATGGACCAGTCCAGGTCCTTCTCCGCATCCCATTGCAGGCGCTTGGACTTGCTGTAGAGGTTTTTCAGCTTTTCTCGACTGATTTCGTAATCGAACTGCCAGCAAATTTCCATGGGGCTCTTCAGGATGTCAGCGGTTTCCCAGTTGGTCGGCATTTTGGAACCTCGAATTGATTTCGGTTGTGGCCGGGGCAGTCCTAAGCAGGTCGGATTTTTCCCGGTGGGCGGGGGGTCAACTCTCTGGAGAAAGGGATTTGAGTCGGTCAAGCGCATCGTAGTACCCGTCGACTAGGTCGGAGAGGACGTCGCGGGCAGGCTGGATCTGGTTCATGGAACCCACGATCTGGCCGACGGGGTTGAAGGCTACGTCCTGGGCTTTCTCCGCATACTGGTGTGTGCGCCGCACCATGTCGAGAGTCACCATGCCCTGGAGAGGCATGGGGAGAGGGTCGGGGCTGTCCTCGGACTCCCACGCTTCAGTCCAGCGGTTGCGGAGCATTCGAGCGGGCTTTCCGGTGACCGATCGCGAGCGGATCGTGTCCCGGCTGGTCGCCGAGAGGTAGGATTCCTTCTGGGCGACGGCCCCCATGGCCTCTTTGACGGCCAGCCAGATCGATCCGGTCCAGGCCCCGGCCGCCCCCATGGAGAGCGCGGCGGCCACTTGCGGGCCCGTTCCGATGCCGCCGGCGGCGAGCATGGGGGTCGGGGAGATTGCTTTGACGACTTCGGGCCAGAGAATGATGCTGCCAATTTCGCCGGTATGCCCGCCCCCTTCGTGGCCCTGGGCGATGACGATGTCGACCCCCGCTTCCTTGTGCTTCAGGGCCTGGTAGGCGCTTCCGCAGAGCGCTGCGACTTTGCGTCCGGTGCCGTGAATCGACTGGATTACGTCGGGGGGCGGTGTCCCCAGGGCGTTGGCGATGAGCTTGACTTTGTCATGGGAGAGGGCGCACTCGATCTGGGGGAGCGCCGTGGCCAGGGTCCAGCCCAGGAGCCGGTCGGACTGTTCCTCTTTCGGGAGTTCGGGCACGCCGGCGTCGCTCAGGAGTTTGGCCGCAAAGTCTCGGTGCTCCTGGGGCACGGCATCGCGCAGTTGGGCCTCGAGTTTTTCGGGATCCATTTCGCCCATGCCTTCGTACTTGCCGGGGATCACCGTGTCGACTCCGTACGGCTTGTTGCCGATGCGCTCGTCGATCCACTGCAACTCGGTTTCGAGTTGCTCCACGGTAAAACCGACAGCCCCCAGGACACCGAATCCGCCTGCTTTGCTCACCTCGACCACCACGTCTCGGCAGTGGGTGAACGCAAAAATTGGAACATCGATTCCAAACCAGTCACAAAGGTCGGTGTGCATGCAAAACTCCCGTGTTGGGTTCGCCGAGGATGAAAGGGCGAGTTTAGCCGGGGCCATCGCGCGCCGCGAGACGGAGAACGGTTACTCCCGGGCGCGTCTTTGATGTCTCCTTAATAGATATATTGCCCCGAATTTGCTCAATTTCTTTGATCTGTAGAGCGATTGGGGCCCGCCCGGAGGAAAACGGGTGCGCGAAGCCGGGGATTGTGTGTATGATCGG
>CAWVXN010000339.1:0-4039 GCA_963933695.1 uncultured Myxococcales bacterium
AGGGAAGGTGATAGGCCACCTTGCCGATGCGCTGGGGAAACTCGCGATCGAGCTTTTTGGCCGCCGCTACATTGAACACGTACTCGCCCAGGTCCAGGGTGTTCTCCGCCACGAGTCGGGCGTCATCGGTCCCAAGCAGTTCGGGGTATTCCTGCTTGAGTTGCAGGGAACACGTGGGCCCGGGCACCACGATCTTCAATCCCTCACGCACCCGGGGCGCCAGGTGGGCGACCACCTTTTCGGCGTTTCGCCGAGCATTTTCGAGGTCACCCCCATGCAGGAATGGGGCGCCGCAGCAAGCGTTGTACCCCCCCTCCACCGCAATTCCGTTGTGCTCGAGCACCTGCACCGCTGCCCAGGCGGTTTCGGCCTCGCTGTATTCGACAAAGCAAGTGGTAAAGAGGATCACCCGCTCCGAGTGGGATGCGTCGGCCTGCCGCTCGGCCAGGACCTTGGAAAAGGGCCGGGACTGGTACTCGGGCATAGGCCAGCGCCGGTCGATGCCCGTGGTTTTCTCCATCAACAGCCGAACCGCCCGGTTCTTGAAAGCCAAATTGGTGACGGGTGCGGTGAAACACGACACCTTCCCCATTCGGTCCTGCTGCGCCCCAATGCGATCCACTAAGGGCAAGCCTTCTTCCTTGGCCTGAACCAGCTTGGCCCGGGTCATGAGCTTGGGAAAATCCAGTGCCCACTCGTGAGGGGGGTGGTACGGACAGTGGTTGTAACAGAGCTTGCACTGATAACAGAGGTCCACGACTTCCTGGCTCTCGGCCGGGGTCAGCTTCGAGGCCTCCTGGTCGTGTCCGTCAATCGCCTCGAAGAGCGAGGGAAACGAGGGGCAAAGGGGAAGACACCTTCGACAGTCTTGGCATTTTTCGAAGACACGCGTCATTTCTTCGTCGAGGGCACCGCGATCGAGAAATTCCGGATCCGAGAGCGACGGGTTCTTCATCAGCTTGCCTGGAAGCCTTTCAACTCAACGAGGAGACCGGTGGCCTCCTGAATCCCGCAAACCCCGGGGTTCCGGGGAGGAGCGAACAATCGAGGGGTAGATCCGGTGCAACCCGGAAGGAAATGAAATCGAGAATGGAGCGGAGCGCATGGTGCGCCCCGCTCCCGGTCACTCAAGTCGAATTAGAGCGTCTCCAGACCGTCGAGCGCCTTCTGGAATCGACCCGCATGGGACTTCTCCGCCTTCGCCAGGGTCTCGAACCACTCGGCGACGTCGTCGAAGCCCTCTCCCCGCGCGGTCTTTGCCATGCCGGGGTACATCTCGGTGTACTCGTAGGTCTCCCCGGCGACGGCCGCACCCAAGTTCTGTTCCGTGGAACCGATGGGCAGATCCGTAGCCGGATCACCGACGCGCTTCAGAAAATCGAGATGTCCGTGAGCGTGGCCGGTCTCGGCCTCGCCGGTGTCGCGAAAGAGGCCGCCCACGTCGGGATAGCCCTCGATGTCCGCCTGCTTTGCGAAGTACAGGTAGCGACGATTCGCCTGGGACTCGCCCGCGAATGCGTCCTTGAGATTCTGATGGGTGGTGGTTCCCTTGAGGTCCGCCATAGTTTTTTTCTTCCTTTTTTTTCGTAGTCTTCTGCTTGGGTAATCGTTGATTGATGGCTCGTTTCTTCGATGGAACTGGGTACCTCTTCACACGTTGGATCGGAATGTCGGAGACCGATGGCTCGGACTCTCTCGGCTTCACCCCGTAGGCGGATTTCCGAAAGAAGCCCCGCGGCCCCGGAGCAGGGGCTCAGTCGACGAGTGGGCCGGCCTTGGCCTCACAGTCGCCGCAGAGTCCGTAGAAATCGATGGAAACACGTCGAACCCGCAGATCGAGTTCGCGCGCGACACGGTTTCGCAGTCCCCGGGGTTCGCCGAAAGGCACGTCCATGATTCCCCCACAGGTCTCGCAATTGAAATGGTGGTGGGGCGCCGGGTTCCCGTCATAGCGCACCGCCCCGGTCGCCGAGGGAACGGCCTTCACGTGCCCCTGGTCCGCGAGCACTTCGAGGTTTCGGTACACGGTTCCCAGGGAAAGCTGGGGGAAATCATCCGCCAGGCCGGTATGGATCTGGGCCGCCGTGGGGTGACTGGGCGTGGCACGGAGCCATGCCAGGATGCAGTCGCGCTGGCGGGTCCGATGCCGGCGGGGAGAAATTTCGGGGGGCGAGGGGTCGGTGGGCACGCTCGGTAGTCTAGAAACCCCGAGTCCAGGCGCGCAACCCAAAATAGGAACTTTTCTTGTTTTTTGAATTCCCTCCAGCCAAAGCAAAACTTGTGACGGGCACGGGGGGTTGCTACCCAAGCCAATCGTTCATCTCATATAGGAGTCCACAATGTTTCGGTCCCGAGTTCCCCGGTTGGCTCCTTTTGCCCCTTTTGCCCTGATCGCACTGATCGCCCTGCTGGTCTCGAGCTTCGGGTGCTCGACCCCCCCGCCCGTCTCCAAGAACATCAACCCGGCGACGCCGGTGCTCAACCGGATCCATCAGTCCGGAATCCTCCGGGTGGGCATGTCGGGGGACCAACCGCCCTTCAACGCCAAGACCCGGTCGGGGGAGATCGTGGGTATTGAACCCGCTCTCGCCAACGCCCTGGCCAAGGGTCTCGGGGTTCGGGCCGAGTTTGTCCAAATGCCCTTTGGAGAGCTCCTGGGCGCCCTGGAAACCGGCCGGGTGGACATAGTCCTCTCCCAGATGACGATCACAACCGAGCGCAACCGCCGGGTGGCTTTCACGAGCCCCTACTTCGTCACCGGCAAAGCGATCCTCACCCGGTCCGAAGTACTCGCCCGAGCACAAACCAGCGAAGATCTGGACATCACCGGCCTGCGCTTGTCCGCGTTGGCGGGGTCGACCAGCGAAGATTTTGTCCGGACTCAATTGCCCAGTGCACGTCTGAGTACCACCCTGGACTCGGAACAGGCCGTGCGACTCGTGCTCAACGGTAAGGCGGATGCAATGGTGGCGGATCTCCCCATCTGCGTCATTTCGGTGCTCCGCAACCCGGGGGCTGGCCTGGTGGCCGTGTCCTCACCCCTCCCTTTCGCCCCCATCGGAGCCGCCGTACCCGCCCACGATCCGCTGTTCCTGAACTTGGTGGAAAATTTCATACTGCGCCTCGAGGGCTCGGGCCTGATGGCCGCGCTCACCCAGCGCTGGTTCAACGATCCCGCCTGGCTCGACGAAATCCCTGGGCCCGCGCCCGCTCCCTCGGAGGAAGCCACGGGCGGCAGCTCCTCGGATTCCCCCTGGCGAGTAACGGAATGAATATCCTCGTGATGGGGGGAACCCAGTTCAACGGCCTCGCCCTGGTTCACGAACTGGCCCGGGCCGGCCACTGTGTCACGATTCTCAACCGCGGGAAAACCGAAGCGCAGTTGCCGAGCGGCATCGAGCGGCTGATTTGCGATCGAACCGATCACGCCGGGCTCAAGGCCACACTGGCGGGGCTCGAGTGGGACTGCGTCTACGATATCAGCGCCTACCGACCCGAAGACGTGGCCACCATGATCGATGTGCTCGAGGGGCATACCGGCCACTACATCTTCGCGAGTTCAACGGTCATCTACGCCACTTCGGACCTGCTCCCCATCACCGAGAATCACCCGGTGGAACGCGGCGAGAACCAGAACGCCTATGGGGGCAACAAACTCCTCTGCGAAGACTTGCTCATGAAGGCCTGGCGCGAGCGGGGCTTCCCCATGAGCATCGTCGCCTTCTCCATGGTTTTCGGGCCGCACAACATCATCCCCGATCGCGAGCAGCGAATGTTCATGCGCCTCAAGGCCGGAAGAAAGGTCTTGATTCCGGGGGGCGGACATACCCTGGGACAGGTGGGCCACGTTCATGATGAAGCTCGGGCCCTGCGGGCCATGATGCAAAAACCGGCCACCTTCGGGCGCCGCTACAACCTGACCGGGGCGGATTATTTTACCGACACCGGTTACATGGAAACTTTCGCCCATGTCATGGGAATCGATCCCTCCCTAATCGAGACGGTCTCCATTCCCGAATCGCTGATGGATGATATCTAC
>CAWVXN010000340.1:0-4028 GCA_963933695.1 uncultured Myxococcales bacterium
CCACAGGCCGAAGGGATGAACAGCTTGTTCTCCGCGAGCGTTCCCAGAAGGCTCGATCCGGCGGTTGTGCGGATTGCCTTATCGGGATCGTCGTTGATCGTGATGGTGACTTCGCCCGAAGAAACGAGCTGGGATCGCGTGGCGATCAGGACCCCCACCAGCGTAAGGATCACGACGGTGAAGGCGATGACCCCCCAGACGATAGTCAGCATGGCTTTGAACCTCCCCGACGCGAAGTCGGCTTAGAGCGAAATTCCCGAGAAGGCCATGAATCCCAGGGACATCAGACCGACCACGATGAATGTAATGCCGAGGCCGCGAAGAGACTCGGGCACGTTGCTGTAGCGAAGTTTTTCGCGGATTGCGGCGAGAGCGACGATGGCGATTGCCCAGCCTACGCCCGAGCCGAGTCCGAATACGGTGGCCTCACCCAGGGTGTAGTCACGGTTCACCATGAAGAGGGCGGCACCGAGGATCGCGCAGTTCACCGCAATTAGGGGTAGGAAGACCCCCAAGGCGTTGTAAAGCTCGGGAGAAAAGCGATCGATCACCATCTCAACGATTTGTACCACTGCCGCAATGGTTCCGATCAGGGTCAGATAGGTGAGAAAACCAAGATTGATTTCGGGAAAACCGAGCCAACCCAGTGAGCCCTCCTTGAGGAAGGCACTGAATAGGATCTGGTTCAGGGGAACCGTGATCCCGAGTACAAAGATAACGGCCGCTCCGAGCCCGATGGCTGTGGTGACCTTCTTTGAGACGGCTAGAAACGAGCACATCCCCAAGAAGAAGGCCAGAGCGATATTTTCAACGAAGACTGCCTTCGTGGCCAGGCTCAAGTAGTGCTCCAACATGGAAGTCCTCCTCGACTTGCTCGGGTTTCCAGCTTCGAACGGCCCAGATGAAGCAACCGATCAGGAAAAATGCTGCGGGGGCCAGCAGCATCAGCCCATTGGGCTGGTACCACCCCCCCTCGGTGACCAGTGGCAGGATCGTGATTCCAAATACTTTGCCACTGCCAAAGAGTTCGCGAATGAAGGCTACGGCCATCAAGACAAGTCCATAGCCAAGGCCATTTCCCACGCCGTCAATAAAGGATGGCCAGGGTGGGTTCTGCATGGCAAAGGCCTCGGCCCTGCCCATGATGATGCAGTTCGTGATGATCAGGCCGACGAAAACCGTGAGCTGCTTGCTGATATCGAAGACGAAGGCCTGAAGCACCTGGTCGGTGATGATGACCAGGGAAGCGATAATCGTGAGTTGTACGATGATTCGAATACTCGGCGGAACAAAATTTCGAATCAGGCTGATGGCGGTATTGGAAAGGGCCGTCACGGCGATGACGGCCAGGCTCATCACGAAAGCGGTGGACATTTTGGTGGTCACGGCGAGAGCCGAACACAGGCCCAGGACCTGAAGCGCGATGGGATTGTTGTTGATCAGTGGATCCAAAAGGATTTCACGATTGGTGGATGCCATTGTCTTCCTTTCCAGGTCTGCTCAGGCGCCGGCGGCGCCGCGTAGTCGGGCGAGGTAGGGACCGAATCCCTCCTGGCCGAGCCAGAAGTGAAGCATGTTGGTCACGCCGCGACTGGTGATTGTCGCCCCGGACAGGCCGTCTACCTGATAGGGGTCCTGGTCCGGAGGGCCGGCGGGCCCTTTCCGAACCGTGATTTTGACGCGTCCTCGCTCGTCGAATGCCTTTCGCCCGACCCACTTCGCTTTCCAGTTCGGGTTGTCGACTTCGCCGCCGAGTCCTGCGGTTTCCTTCTGATCGTAGTACGTAATCCCGAGGATGGTGCGCGTGTCGGGGGAAAGCGCGAGGTAGCCGTAAAGAACCGACCAGAGTCCGTACCCCTGGATGGGAATGATGATGGAACTGAGTTCCCCCTGATCCATGACCTCGTAGATCAACGCCTGGTTGGGAATACGCAGAACCTTCGAGGGATTGGCCGGGGCCCGCCTGCTGCTAGCCGGGTCCCGCGCCGCAGCCCGCTGGTCGAAGCTGTTGGGGTCCAGGGTGGTGTTTCCCTCTCCTGTGGCGAGGTCGATCACTTGGGGGCGGATGGACTGCTCAAAACGATTGCCGATTTCCTCGGCACTCATCTTCTCGTCCATTGTCATCAAGCCGGCCACTGCGAGGATGTTCTTCTGACGATCCATCAGAATATTGCGTTCTTTGAGGGGCCGCAGCGAAACTTCTGCACTGGCCACGAAGAGGGCGCAAACCACGCAGACCACGAGGGAAAACCCGACGATGTACGTCGTACTATGCTGCACTGCGCGCGAGCCTCCTTCGGATATTGGCTTGCACGACGAAATGATCGATCAGCGGAGCGAACATGTTCATGAACAGAATCGCCAACATCATTCCTTCGGGATAGGCGGGGTTCACGACTCGGATCATCACCACGAGCATCCCGATCCCTAAACCATAAAACCACTTGCCTCGGTTGGTGAAAGCCGAGGAAACCGGGTCTGTGGCCATAAAGGCCATTCCAAATGCCCAGCCCCCGAGCACCATGTGCCAATACCAGGGGACGCCGAACATTGGGTTGGTCGTGGAGCCGATCAGATTAAAGCTGAGCGCCATGACAACAGTTCCGATGACGACCCCCCCCATGGTCCTAAACGAGCCCACCCGGCTGAGCGCCAGAAGGCCCGCGCCGAGCAGGCAGGCAAAGGCGGATGTCTCGCCCAGGGAGCCCGGGACGGAGCCCCAGAAGGAAGACCACCAGTCGGCGTTGTCGAGGGCACCGGTCTGGGCGGCTGCCTGAGAAAGCAGGGTGGCTCCGCTAAAAGTGTCGACGCCCGCGAAGTCGGCGGCGATCCAGGGGGAGTCGCCGCTCATCGCCGCCGGATAGGCAAAAAAGAGGAACGCACGGGCCGTCAGGGCCGGGTTCAGGAAATTCATTCCGACCCCGCCAAAGACCTCCTTGGCCATCACGATGCCAAAGAGCGTTCCCAGGGCCACCATCCACAGCGGGATCGTCGGTGGCAGCGTCAGGGGGAGAAGCGCGCCGGTGACGAGGAAGCCCTCGTTTATTTCGTGGCTTCGCACGACTGCGAAGACCGCTTCGGCGATCCCCCCTACGACCATCACCGTGGCGTAGACCGGAATCCAGTAGAGGGCGCCGAAGAAAATGCAATGAAAGTTGCTTTTGAAATCGAACGAGAAACCCAGGGCCTGCCAGAGGGTGGTTTGCCAGGAGTCCAAGGGGGAGGCCCCCTTGGCGATGGCGAGCATGCCCTCGTATCCCGTGTTCCAGCAGGCCATCAGCATGCAGGGCAAGAGGGCCACGACCACGGTCATCATCAGGCGCTTCATGTCCGTGCTGTCACGGACATGGGATGCGGTCCGGGTGACCTCGCCCGAAGTGAACAGGAAGCTGGACTGGAGATCGAAAAGAGGCCAGAACTTTTCGTACTTGCCGCCCTTTTCGAAAAGGGGAGCGAGATCGTCGAGTTTGTCGCGCAGGAATTTCATCCCGGGGTCAGCCTTCTTTCTCGATGATTTCAAGATTGCGTCGTAGGACCGGCCCGTAGTCGATCTTGCTGTGGCAAACGAAGGTGCATAGGGCCAGATCCTCTTCGTCGAGTTCCAGGGCGCCGAGTTCCTCAGCCCTTTCCACGTCTCCCACCAGCATGGACCGGAGAAGGAAGGTGGGCAGGATATCCATGGGCATTACGCGCTCGTAGCTGCCGACGGGCACCATGGCCCGCTCCGCGCCATTGAGGCTCGAATTCATTTCGAAATTCCGGGGCCCCATGAAATTGGAGAGGAAAATTCGCAAAACGGAAAAGCGCTCCTTGCCCGGGGCGAGCCAGCCCAATAGTTCCCGCTCGCGCCCCTCGGCAATGACGCTGACCTGACGCTCGTGGCGTCCCAGGTAACCGAAGGAATTCCCATCGGCTTTCTTGCCCGCAAGGACTGAACCCGAGATCAATCGGAGTTCGGCTTGAGAGGCCAGATCAGTTCCCACGACGTCCTCGATACAGGCACCCAGTCGGGTGCGCACCAGTCGCGG
>CAWVXN010000341.1:0-4024 GCA_963933695.1 uncultured Myxococcales bacterium
TACGCGCTCGTCGCCCAGCGACACGCGCATCTCTACGGGACCCGCCCCGAACAACTGGCAGAGATCGCTGTCACCATGCGCCGCCACGCCTCGCTCAACCCCGAGGCCAAGATGCAGAACCCCATCACGGTGGACGACGTCCTCGAAAGCCGGATGATCTCCACCCCGCTCCACCTGCTCGACTGCTGCATCATCAGCGATGGCGGCGGAGCGCTGATCGTCACGAGCCTGGAGCGCGCCCGAGATCTCGCCAAGCCCCCGGTGGTGCTGCGCGGCTGTGGCGAAGCCGTTTGCCACCAGGAGACCGGCGCCCCGGACCTGCTCACCATCGCGGCACGGCAATCCGGCGAACAGGCCTTCGCCATGGCGGGCCTCGGTCACGAGGACGTCGATCTGTGCACGATCTACGATTCGTTCACCATCACCGTACTGGTCACCCTGGAAAACCTCGGCTTCTGCAAACCCGGCGAGGGGGGGGCCTTTGTCGAAAACGGGCGCATTGGCCTGGGCGGTGCCCTCCCAGTTAATCCCGACGGCGGCGGACTATCCTCCAACCACCCGGGAATGCGCGGCATCTTTCTCGTCATCGAAGCCGTGCGCCAACTCCGGGGCGGCCTCGGTCCGCGCCAGGTCGAGGGCGCCGAAATCGCCCTTGTCCACGGAACCGGCGGAACCCTTGGGAGCCTGCACAGCGGCGCAACCCTACTGCTCTCGAGCACCTAGAATGAACCTAGAGAATCCATGAGCCAGAAGGAAATCGAATACAGGACTCCAGCCACCGACTGGCAGACCCTCGCCTATTGGGAGGGCTGCGGGCGCGGCGAAATAGTGCTCCAGCGCTGCACCGATTGCGGCATCGTCCAGCATCGCCCTCGCGGAATCTGCGCGGGATGTCTGTCGAGCGCCCTCGCGCATTTCGTCGCCAGCGGTCGGGGCACGGTCTACACCTTTACGATCACCCACCAGAATGGCATGCCGAATTTCCGAAATGCATGCCCCTACGTGCTCGCTTACGTGGACCTCGAAGAAGGCCCGCGACTGATGACCAACCTTGTCGATTGTGACCTCGACGCGCTCGCCATCGGCATGGCGGTGAAAGCCGACTTCGTGGCCACCGACAAGGGCTTGGGCGTTCCACGCTTCGTTCCCGCATGATCCTCGACCTGCACACTCATTCCATCGTCTCGGACGACGGTCGCGCCAAGGTTGAGAACTACTGCCAGTGGATCCGGCGCAAGGGGCTTCCCCTGGACGGATTCGTGCTCACCGAGCACCGTCTCTTCGACACCCAATCGGACTACCGGGCCCTGGAGGATGAGTTCGGCCTGCTGATCCTGAAGGCCAGCGAGGTCGAGACCGACTACGGACACGTGCTCGTGTTTGGTGTCAACGAAGACCTCCAGGCCGCCCTGGATTTCAGCCGGGTGGATCTTTCCCTGGCCCAAGTCGTCGAGCAGAGCGCACGCTGCGGCGCTTTGGCGGTTCCCTGCCACCCCGGACGGGTTCGGGTGGGCATGTGCGCGCATATCGAAAGCCGTGGCCCGGTGGAGGGTGTACGCATCGTCGAAACCCTCAACGGAGGCAGCCGGGGAGACGAGAATTCGGCCGCCCTGGCGCTTGCCCAGGGAAACCACTACCACAGAACCGGGGGCAGCGACTCGCATATCGTGAGCCACATAGGACGCTGCGCCACTCGCTTCCCCGGGGAGATTGCCGGCATGGGCGACCTGATGGCCGAACTCGAAGCCGGGCGCTGCGAAGCCGTCGCATTGGAGAACCAAGAGTGGACGTCTCAGAACTAAAAGAAAAATGGACCGGCTGGACTTTTGATGAGGTCCGCTTCGAAATCGAGGCCGAGGCCCTGTCGGAGTTCTCCCTGGCCTGCGGCGAAACCGTGTCCCGGTACACGGACCCCAATGACCCGGATTTCCAGGCCGCTCCCAGTTATGCCGCGCGCTTCCACGGCCGACGGCAGTTGCCCGAGGGCTTTCCCGTCGATCTCGCGACAAGTTTTGACGGCGGGAAAAGCGTGGAGTGGAAGGCGCCCATCCGCCCCGGTGATTGCGTGGTGGCCCGATCGCATATCCACGACATCTTCGAAAAAACAGGTCGATCCGGGGGCATGATGTTCATCGTTCACCGCATGGAGTTCTCCAACCAGGATGATCAACTCGTCGCCATTGTCGACTGGAAGATGATCCAGAAATTGAAGTAAGGAGCGCGGCATGAGCGACCCCAAAACGGTACTCGCCTACGAGGACGTGGATTTCGGTGACGAACTCCCCGAGGTGGTGCCCGACGTCACCATGGCGGCAATCCAGCGCTTCGGTGCCACCACGGGCATGACCTATTGGCGCTTTACCGACCACGAGCGGGCTCGAGCCTCGGGGCTGCCCGGCGCCATCGTGCCCGGCATCATGAGCCAGGGCATTCTGGTCAGCCTGATCCACCGCTGGGCCCCGGACGCCCAGGTGCATAAAATCGACACGATCTTCCGCGCCCCGGTGCTGGTGGACAGCCAGCCCGTTTGCCGTGGCGTGGTGACCAACATGGATGATGAGAAGCGCACCGTCGAACTCGACCTCACGGTTTGCAACGAGGCCGGCGAGACCCGGGTGCTGGGCACGGCGGTCGTCGAAATCTAGGCGAACCCTAGGCCGGGCCTCCCGACCCAATCCCAAACTCGAGCAGGGCATGGGCCGAGCGCGCGCCGTCGATGGCCGCACTCATGATCCCCCCGGCATAGCCGGCCCCCTCGCCCACGGGGTAGAGGTTCTCGAACCCCTGGGCCCGGCGATGGGTCTCGTCCCGGGGCATGCGGATGGTGCCGGAACTGCGCGACTCGATGCCCACCAGCAGCGCATCCGGACCCGCGTAGCCCGGGATCTGACGCTCGAAATGCTCCAGTGCCCGGCCCACCGCGCCGCGCACACTCGGGGGCAGGAGCGCGTCGATGCGCCCGGGCCGAGTACCCATCTTGTAGCTGCTGCCGAGCGGCCCGTCCGAAATCCGGCCGGCCAGAAAATCGTCCGCGCGCTGGGCGGGCGCGGTCCAGTCCCCCCCACCCTCTTCGAAAAAGCGACGCTCGAGCGCTTCCCGGTAATCGATCCCCGCAAAGATCCCGGAACCGGTCTCCCCGGCGCCCAGTGTGGTCACCAACGCGGCGTTCGCGTACGGAGACGAGTGACGGGAATTACTCATGCCATTGGTGCAGAGCAGGCCGGGCCGGTTCACGCTCGCCACGATCTGGCCCCCGGGACACATGCAGAAGCTATGCGCCGCCGGGGCGCCGCCTCCGGCCTTCGAAGTCAGGCTGTAATACGCCGCCCCCAGGCCCTGGGCCAGTGCCGAATCCCCAAAGCGCGCAGCATCGATGAGCCGTTGGGGATGCTCGATCCGTACCCCCAGTTGAAAGGGCTTCGGCCCCAGAACCACGCCCTGGGCCGCCAGTCCTTCGAGGGTATCCCGGGCGCTGTGCCCAAGCGCCAGGAACACCGCCTGGCACGGCAACTCGCCCTGGGAGGTACGAACACCTCGCACCCGGACCGACCCCGCCCCCGGGTCGAGCACCAGGGACTCCAGCCGGGTTCCCCAGTGAAAGCGCACGCCGAGCCCTTCCATGCGCTCGCGCATCCGCGGCAGGATGCGATGCAGACGATCCGTGCCGATATGGGCCCGGGCGTCGTAAGCGATTTCTGCCGGGGCGCCGCATTCGATCCACTCGTCGAGGATGGGAGTCTCCAGGGGATGATCCACCCGGGTGTAGATCTTGCCATCGGAGTAGGTCCCCGCCCCGCCCTCCCCGAAGAGCAGGTTCGCCTCGGGGTCCAGAGTGCGGGTGCCTAGAAAACGCGCCACCGCGCGGCTGCGTTCGGCCAGCACCGGACCGCGGTCGATCAGATCTACCCCTACCCCGCTTCGGGCCAGGGCCAGCCCAGCCAGCAGGCCCGTTTCGTCTTTAATTTTTTTAAACAAAAAAACAAAAAACAAAAAAAACAACAAAAAAAAACCTAAGGGGGTTAAA
>CAWVXN010000342.1:0-4023 GCA_963933695.1 uncultured Myxococcales bacterium
CGCCCGGAGCGGATCCGAAGAGGGCGTCGGTGTGTTGGAGCAGATTTTCATGGGCCCGAATAGCCGCCGAGGCCTGAAGGGATTCCTCGATCCCGCGCAATAGGCTGCGCGCAATAAGAATCGAGGCAGCCCCCGGCACCGCTTGCCGCCTAGGCGGGAACTAGGCCGACCCGCACCGCGCAGAACTTGAATCCGGGAATTTTTCCATCCGGGTCGAGTTCGTCGAGGGTGAGCAGGTTGGCGGCGGCTTCCCGGAAATGAAAGGGGATGAAGATGGCTCCTCGACTGTCGCGCGAGCTGAGACGGGCCGTCAGGCGGATGCTTCCCCTGCGGCTGGCGACTTCGATGAAATCGCCTTCGCAGATGCCCAGTTCGGCGCCATCTTCGGGGTGAAGGCTCGCGAAGGCCTCGGGTTCGATCTGGTCGAGTGCCTTGGACCGGCGCGTCATGGAGCCCGTGTGCCAGTGTTCGAGCAAGCGTCCGGTGTTGAGGACAAAGGGATATTCAGCATCGGGAAGTTCCCGGGACGCCTCCCACGCCGCCGGGACAAATTTGGCCCGGCCATTGGCGGTGGGGAAGCCTTCGCCGAAAAGCACAACCGGGCCGTCGGTGGTTTCGGGATCGGGGTTGGGCCAGAGCTTGCCCGTGGGGCCCAGGTTGTCGTACGTGAGCGTCGAGTAGGAATGGGTCAAACCGGCGAACTCAGCAAAGACTTCTTCTGTTGAGTCGTAGTGCATGGGGTAACCCATGCGGGTCGAGAGATCGCAGAGGATCTGCCAATCGAGTCGAGCCTCGCCGGGAAGGTCCAGCACTGGCCGTCCAATTTGAACCCGGCGATCGGTGTTCGTGTAGGTGCCGAGTTTTTCCATGTAGGAACTCGCGGGCAGAATCACATCGGCAAACTCGGCGGTTTCCGTCAGGAAAATGTCCTGGACCGCCAGGAAGTCGAGATTTCCCAGGCCTTTGCGCACCTTGTTGATATTCGGATCTGAGAGAAAGGGGTTCTCCCCCATGATGTACATGCCCTTGACGTCGCCCTGGAGCGCGGCGTGCATGATCTCCACCACGGTCAAGCCCGGGTCGGGAGAAAGGGATTTTCCCCAGGCACGCTCAAATTTTTCGCGGATGTCTTTGTCCTCAACCGACTGATAGTCGGGGAACACCATGGGGATCAGCCCGGAGTCGCTGGCCCCCTGGACGTTGTTCTGGCCGCGCAGGGGGTGCAGCCCGGCGCCCGGTTTGCCCACGTTTCCGGTCATCAGCGCCAGGGCGATCAGGCAGCGGGCGTTGTTGGTTCCATAGACATGTTGCGAGATGCCCATTCCCCAGTAGATGATGGCGCCCTTGGCCTTGCCGAAAACCCGCGCGACTTCGCGGATGGTTTCGGCCTCTACGCCGCAAATTTTAGCGGCCTGTTCCGGGGAGTAGGGCACAACGGCCTGGCGCAATGCCTCGAAGTTTTCCGTGTGCTGCTCAATATAGGTTTCATCCGCGAGGCCCTCGGCCAGGATGACGTGCATCATGGCGTTGTAGAACGCGACGTCGGTGCCCGGCTTGATTCGGCAGTAGAAATCGGCCTGGTCGGCCATCTGGCCTTGGCGCGGATCGACCACGATCAGTTGGGTGCCTGCCCTTTTGGCCTGTTTGAAGAAGGTCGCGGCGACAGGGTGGTTGGCGGTGGTGTTGGACCCCGCTATCAAGAGCACTTCTGAATTGAGGGCGTCGCCGTAGGTGGTGGTGACGGCGCCGCTTCCAATGCCCTCGAGTAGGGCGGCCACGCTCGAGGCGTGACAGAGCCGAGTGCAATGGTCGACGTTGTTCGTCCCCCAGCCCGCGCGGATCCATTTTTGAAAGAGGTAGGCCTCTTCGTTGGAACACTTCGCGCTACCGAAGCCCGCCAGGGCATCGCCCCCGTGCTGGTCGCGAATCCCCGATAGCCGAGTCGCGACGAGATCGAGGGCTTCTTCCCAACTGGCTTCGCGAAACGCCGGCATGACCTCTTCGTAGTCCACAAGGCCGCCGGGTTTTCGGCGTTTTCCGTTGCGCTTACCGCCCTCTTGTTGGCCACTCAGTTCCTGGGAGAGGGGGCCCTTGGGGTACGCGCTCTCTCGGCGAATCAGGGGTCGGGTCAGGCGTTGGTCGTGTTGGGCGTAATCCCAGCCATAGCGCCCCTTGACGCACAGTCGCCCCTGGTTGCCCGGGCTCTCCCGGCCCTCGGCAAGGACAATGCTGTTTTGCGCGCGATCCACGTGGTAGGTGAGTGCACAGCCCACTCCGCAATAGGGACAGACGCTGTCGACTTGATCGAGTTCGGCTGCCGGGCGAAGGGGCAGGGCCAGAGGTTTGTCCACGAGCGCTCCAGTGGGGCAGGCCGCGGCGCACTCACCGCAGGAAACGCAGGTACTTGCGCCCATGGCGGCGTCGAGGTCGAAGCCGATCCGTGCGGTGTGGCCTTTGCCCGTGCGCCCAATGACGTCGTTGCCCTGGATATCATTGCACGCGCGAATGCAGCGGTCGCACAGGATGCAGGCGGCATGGTCCACGGCGATCACCGCTGAACTCGTGTCCGGGGCGCGCTCGGGGCCCGGGCCCCACTGACTCCCCCAGGCATCGTATTGCCGCGCCATGGCGAGCAGGGCATTGTCGCCCAGGCTCGATTCCCGGGCATCGGATTCTGGGTCGGGTTGGTCGGCCATGAGAAGGTCGACCAGGTTGCGGCGATGTCCCTCTATCTCCGTGGTCCGGGTTTTGACTTCCATGTCCGCTTCGCACACGCGTACGCAAGCAGCCGCCAGGGTGCGCTCGCCCACGTCCACCGTGCACATCCGGCACACGCCCACGGGATCGTATCGATCGTCGTGGCAGAGCACGGGAATTTCGATCCCTGCGCCTTTGGCGGCTTCGTAGAGGGTCGTTCCCTCGGCGACGCTGACTCGGACTCCATCGATGGTGAGTTCGATCATGTCTCTTTCCCGTCCCCAATATCGACCGCTGTCATGCGGTCGCCTTTCTCACGTCCCGTCCGGAGTGGACTCTTTCAGCACCGTGACGCTTTCTCCCGCGCCGATCGGGATGCGCGTATCTTTGACTCGGAGTCGGCCATCCAGGCAGGCCACGAAAGGGGGGCATAGGGAGTCGCCCTGGAGGAATTCGGGCCCCGCCCCGGCGGCGATCAGAACCTCACCCAAGGTTCCGATGTCCACTTCCCACCCACCTTTGCCGGGCGTGGCTCCTGCCGGCGGGTCGAAGGACACTCGCGCCAGGCCACCCGGGGTGTCGCGTTGGGCGGCGGCCAAATATTCGTCCGGCGTGTTGAATCCGCGAATGGATTCGGGGTTTGGCAGGCTGGAGAGGGGCAAGCGCTGGAAGTTGTAGTGCTCGAGCAAGTCCAAGGGGCGCCGTTTTCCTTGTTCGAGCAGGCTCCGCGCGGTCTCCCCCGCCTCGGTGGGGTAGGCGGCGGACAGGGTCTGCACTCGGCCCTCGGCCTCGGGGGCTGCGGCTTGGCCCGGGGCGAGCACAGCCCGGACGAAGTCGGCTGTTAGGAATGGGGAATCGGCCGCTGTCGCGAAGGCGAGTCCCGGGGCGCTGGCGGCGAGTCCGGCGCGCAGCCCCGCCAGGGGACCGAGTCCTTCTTCGTGGTCTTCCACGCGTCGGGCGGGGGTCACCGGAAGGCTCTGCCCAGGGGCGGACACCACGATGACCTCGTCCACGGCTTCCGCCAGGCGTTCCACGACATGGCAGAGAACGGGTCGGCCTCGCCAGGGGAGCCAGGGCTTGTCCCGGCCCATCCTCGACGAGCGTCCGCCGCACAGCACGATGCCGGTGATCACCAAGGCCTCAGTCTCCGCGCATCTGCTGGGGGAAACGTTCGGCCAGGGAAAGCAGGGGCTCCAGGGCAATTTGCCCGAGTCCGCAGATGCTTGTGCGCGAAAGCGTCGAATGCAGTTCAGCCAGCCGCCCGCGCTCCTCGTCGCCAATGGCGCCTTTGGCTTCGATCCACTGGACGGCCTTCTCGGTGCCCAC
>CAWVXN010000343.1:0-4010 GCA_963933695.1 uncultured Myxococcales bacterium
ACTGCTCCAGGCGATCAATTTCAGAACCGCGAGGCTGTCGACGGGCCGCCAGTCCGAAATGGCATCCACGCCTTCTCGAAGCAGAATCGGGGGTGAATCCCCACCTGACCGCAATCCTTCAATGCGGGCGTTCACCCCCGCCGCATAGGCGTTGAGTACTTCGCGGGCCTCGGCGGCGAGACCCTCGAGTTCTCTCTCCGCCAAGACCCTCAGGCCCAGGGTGCGGGCCAGGCGATCGGCCGCCAGCCCGGACTCTCCGACGATCTCGGCGGTTTCGCCCCGGGCCAAGCGCCGGAGCCAGAGCATCTGAGCCAAGCGATCCTGGGCGTGGGCAAAGCCCAAGGCCTGCCAGGCATCCCGCTCGGTCAATGCCTCGATGTGGGGAATGCCCCGGGCGTCCCGCAGAATCGAGACCGCCGAATGGAGCCCCGACACACTCACCCGACCGGATTCCACAGGGAAGGCCCGACGGGCGCTCTGGACCGAACCGGCGGCTTGGGCCCCGAGCCAGATCAGGCCGCCCAGCACAGCCAGCGCGGCCAGGCCCTTCCAGGGGTTCAGCCGCCGAACGCGTCCGGTCCAGTTCCCCCAGTGGCGACGCCCAACCAGCGCGCTTTTCCATCGTATCCAGGCCACCGCGTCCCCCGAACGAGCCAGTGTAGCGGGCCGACGAAGGCCGGGACGCTCCCCCAAGCCGATTATTGTCGATCGATTGGTCGGCCGTTAGACTGCCGCGGCGACGCCTAGCGGACGCCCCCAAAAGCCACCGAGGCCCTTCCCTTGAAACTGACAACTTTGGACGATTGGCTGAGCGGCGATGGGGCCAGTGCGGATCCGATCCGGGGGCGATGCGTTTTCGTACGCGCGGATCTCAATGTTCCCCTGGAAGCCGGGCGAATCGTCGACGACACCCGATTGCGTGCGTCCTTGGGAACGGTGAAGCGTCTGTGTGCCGCCGGTGCCCGGGTCATACTGGTATCGCATCTGGGCCGGCCCAAGGGAGAGCGCGTAGCCTCTCTCTCCCTGGCTCCAATCGCTCCCAGGCTCGCCGAACTCAGCGGACTGCGCGTCGCCTTCGCCCCGGACTGTGTTGGCAAAGCCGTCGTGGCCGGAGCCAATGCCCTGGCTGACGGCGAGGTACTGCTTCTCGAGAACCTTCGTTTTCACCCGGGTGAAACCGCAAACGAGCCCGAATTTTCCCGCTCCCTGGCGTCCTTGGCCGACCTCTACGTCAACGATGCCTTTGGAACGGCCCATCGCGCCCATGCCTCTACAGCCGGGATGGTGGAGCACTTTTCCTCCGCCGCGGCCGGTGACCTGATGCTGGACGAAATTCGAAACCTCAACACAATCCTCAAGCCCGAGCGACCCCTGCTCTGCTTGCTGGGAGGCGCCAAGGTCTCGGACAAGCTTGGCGCCCTGCGGAACTTGGCCGAGCGTGCCGATCTCCTCGCCATCGGCGGGGCCATGGCGTACACCTTCCTGGCGGCACGCAACGAGGCGGTGGGCGATTCCCTAGTGGAAGCGCAGCGCATCGACGACGCCCGGGCCCTGATCGACCTGGCCGAGTCCGGCCAGTGTAAACTGCTCCTCCCGACGGATCACGTGGTCAGCCAAGCCCTGGATGGGACAGGAGAAATCAAAATCGTTCAGACCATTCCAGACGGTTGGCGAGGAGTCGACATCGGCCCGGAAACCGCCGCGCGGTACGCGGAAGCAGCGCGCACCACGCGTACCGTCTTCTGGAACGGTCCCATGGGCATCTTCGAGGTCGAGCCCTTCTCAAAAGGAACCCAAGAAGTAGCCCAGGCGGTGGCCCAATCCCCGGCCACCAGCGTGGTGGGCGGGGGCGACTCCCTGGCGGCGGTCAATCGCTTGGGCATCGGAGACCAAATCGGCCACTTGTCCACAGGCGGCGGCGCTTCACTCGAATTCGTCCAGGGTCGCCGGCTTCCGGGCCTGGCTGCATTGGAGCACTGATGCGAAGACCCCTGCTCGTTGCCAATTGGAAAATGAACAAGGACCGGGACGGCGCCCGAGCCTACGCGAAGGCTCTGCTGACGGCCCTCGAGGCCACCCCCCCCGGCGAAACCGAAATCGTCGTCGCCCCGCCCTTCACCCTGCTGGAGACCCTGGGCACTGCACTTGAGGGCAGCTGCGTGGGCCTAGCCGCCCAAAACGTATCCGCCGAGGGCGAGGGCCCGCATACCGGTGAAATCTCGGCCGAGATGCTGTCGGAACTCGGCTGCCAATACTGCCTTGTGGGCCACAGCGAGCGCCGAGCCAATCAGGGCGAAACCAGCACCCAGGTAGCCGAAAAAGCCGCGGCCTTGCTTGAGGCCGGACTGCGGCCCATTATCTGCGTGGGTGAGACCGGAGCCGAGCGAGAAGCGGGCCGAACCGCTGAGATCGTCGGCCAGCAGTTGGAAATGAGTCTTCCTCGAATCGCTACTGCCACAGCGAGTCATCTGGTGGTAGCCTACGAACCCGTCTGGGCAATTGGAACCGGGGTAACAGCTACTCCTGAGCAAGCCCAGAAAGTGCAAGCGCTCCTCAGGGAACGACTTCGAACAATCCTTGGGGAGAGCGCCGAAGATGTCAGACTCCAATACGGGGGATCTGTCGGTCCCCACACTATCCAGGCTCTGATGAACCAACCCGACATTGACGGTGCGCTGATCGGCAGCGCCGCCCTCGATCCCGAGACCTTCGAACAAATGATCGCCAACACCCACTGGGAGAACACTTCACCATGACCAACCTGCTTCTCGTCCTGCACTTCATGGTCTGCTTCGTGCTGATTGCAGTGGTCCTGCTTCAGCGCGGGAAAGGCTCCGACCTCGGTGCCGCACTGGGCGGCGGCGGAGCGAACACCGTCTTTGGCAGCCGAGGCGCCGGCAACTTTCTGACCAAGCTGACAACGGGGAGCGCCATCCTCTTCATGCTGACCAGTCTCTCCCTAGCCTATATGGGAAGCCAGCAGTCGGATGTCCAACTCTTCCCCTCCGGCGAAATTCCCGACGGGGCGAACACGACTTCGGCGGCGAGTGGGCTTGGAGCCGGCGAGAGCGACTCCGCTGTGGGCGGCCTGGAGGAAGTGGAGATCGAGGAAAGTATTCCGGCCTCCACGGGAGAACCCGCTCCGGCGACTCCTTAAAAAGTAGACTGGTTGAAAAGTAGACTGGGCGAGCTGGGCCGCTTTCGTTATCGTGCCCGCGCCCAATAATCGTGTGCGGCGGTGGCGGAACTGGTAGACGCGTCAGCTTGAGGGGCTGGTGGGGGCAACCCCGTGGAGGTTCGAGTCCTCTTCGCCGCACCATTGGGTAGCTAAGCCCCCACAGATCTAAGCCGGTATCGAAGGGTTCAGTTGGACAGTTGGCCGGCCGCTCGGGCCGCCTCTAGCCGGGCCTTGTTCCGGGCATCCAACTCGGCCTCGCTCAAGACCATGTCGATCTTACGCGCGAAGCGTGCATCGGGATCGGTTTCATCCGCGACCCAGTAGAGGATCAGGAATTGTCCCGACTTGATCTCATTGATATCCGCGCGTTTGCCGTCGAGGGTCACGCTGGTTCGGGTCAGAACCGAGCCCTCGGGCTTGACCTTAAAGGTGGCTTTCTTGCCGGACTTGAGCTTGAGCGCCTTGTTTTCGGGCTTCTTGCCCTTTTTTTTGACCTTGATTTCAAGGGTCTTGGCCTCGGCGTCATAGCCGACAAACGTACCTTCGGTCTTGATGCTCTTCGACTTCTTGGCGACTGCCACACCGACGCCCGGCCCCAATAGAAGAGCAGCGGCCAGCAGCATACAAAGACCTGCACTGATTGACTGAACTCGATCCACCTTCATATTTCTCGCTCCTCTACTTGGCGATCTGGCAAACAATTCAGCCATGCGACCGCGATAATCCGTTGGCAGGATCGCACAATCTCCACTCACTCGGCCATGCCTCAACCCACCGAACCGGCACGCCATTGCGGCTTCCCCGGGGAACCCACAATCTTCGCCATGCACCG
>CAWVXN010000344.1:0-4000 GCA_963933695.1 uncultured Myxococcales bacterium
ATAGGCCAGCCGCTCCTTGGGGGGAAGTCGCATGATCCGGAGCATCATGGTGGGAACGACTGTGACCCGGTCCACCGCGTGGCGTTCGACCATTGCGAGGAAAAGGCGTGCGTCGAAGCGCTTCATCAGGACCACCTGGCAACCGGCGAAGAGGGGCTGGAAGCAGGCGCTGAACGGCGCCGCGTGGTAGAGCGGCCCCGGGACCCCGGCGACTCGGCGCGCTCGTGCGAAGACCGAGTGATTTTCGGTGTCGTAGACCGCTTGGGCCTTGGGGAGAATCAATTTCGGCAGCCCCGTACTTCCCCCGGAAGCGAGGGCCCGTTCGTGGGGGGCAATCCTTTCGTCCAGTGGACCCGATGACAACGAAGCGTCGGCCGCGTAGCCGGCGGGGAGTCTGGTTGCGGAGCCCAAGCTGTTCGCGTCAATTTTAGCTTCGCCGCCCACGATCAGTTTGGGATCGGCGCGCTTGAGAACCGCGGCCAGTTCGGCGGCGGGCATGGCCGGGGCCAGGGGGTTTGGCACTGCCCCGAGTTTCCAAGTGGCCAGGATGGAAGTGACCAGCTCGATTCCGTTGGGGAGCACGAGGCTGACGATGTCTCCCAGGCGCACTCCCTGGGCTTCGAAGGCCCGGGCCAACCGGTTGGCGCTGGCTTCGAGAGCGCCCCAGGCGATGGCGTCCTCGCCACAGATCAAGGCGATTCGCTCGGGGGTGCGGTGGGCTAAGCGGGTCAGCACGCTCCCATACGGAATGCGACTCAAGGTCCGGGTCTCCGCCCGTCCCGGGAGCAGCCCCCGCCCGGTGCTGGGCAACCGGTTCTCGAGGTGGGGGGGGGCAGGGCCAAGTTCTCTCTCCTAGAAGCTCGGGCATGGGTCCGGCTGCCCGGGGTACCCGTGAACTCGAATATCGCCACGTCGGGTGGGCACCGTCAATAGGAAGATGCGATTGATCGTGCCTGGGTAAGGCTCACCGCGTCTCCTGGGTGCCATTTACGGCGGTCAATGACCTCGGGTCCCAGGGGGGCGAGGCGCACACACTCCATGCCCCGTCGATTCTGGAGCTCGTTAAGGCTCGCGCTCTTGGACGAGTCGTCTGGGCGAGACGGTGAGGGACCAGACAGTGAGGGGCCAGGCGCCGAAGAGTCGGGCGCTGAAGAGTCAGGCGCTGAGGGGTCAAAGAGGGACGGGGAGACCGGGGGGCCGGTGTGCAATGCCGGTGGCCTAAGGGTCCCGACGAGCATCAGCGGGGCTTCGCCCAGGAAGTCCAGCAATTGATTAAAGAGCAGTAGGGAGCCGGCATCCGCCTGGTGGAGGTTCTCGACCACCACCACAACCGGATTTTGTCTGGCGGTTGCGGTCAGGTAGCGGCAAACCGAATCCATGATTCGAAAGCGCACTTGGGGCGAATGCTGGTGGTCCAGTGGGGAGAGCCAGCTCAAACAGACCGGGTCGCATTGAATCAATCTGAGTAGGTCGGGCTCCAGCAGGGCCGGGAGTCTTTGCCCTGGGTTGCCCCCCGCCACGGATCGCAGGACTTCAATCCAGGGTCGAAGGGGGGGGCCTTCGGGTGCGATGGAGCAGCGACCGCTCGCCGTGACAAAGCCCCGGCCGCTCGCCATGGCGATGAGCTCACCCATCAGAGGGTGCTTTCCGCTGCCCCCCTCGCCGCAGATAAGCATGGGATGCGGCCGGCCCCGAGAGAGCTCGGTGAGCGCGTCTTCGAAGCGTCGGAGTTCGCCGGATCGCGCGTCGATCAACAGGGAATCGACGATTCCCTGGGCCTGGCTGTCCCCGCGGAGATTGGGCCGGACCCGGACGGGGGCCACAAATTGGTAGCCTCGACCCGATTCGGTTCGGATCAGGGCCTGGCGTTGGCCCGAGTCGCCGAGGAGTGCACGAATTTCGGCGACGAGGCTCGAAAGAGAAGTGACGCCGACTGCCACGTCGGGCCAGAGTCGCTCGATGAGCTCTTTCTTGTAGACCAGGCGTCCGCGCCGTTGAATCAAATCGGCGAGCAGGGCGAGCACTTTGGGGCGAACGGGGAGGGCAACCCCATCACGCCGCAACGTATCCTTCGCCAAGTTGAATTCAAAGTTTTCGAAGGCGTAGCGCATGATGTGTCCTCCGCTGGGGGGCGAAGGGTCAGATTCCGGCTCTCTTGCCCCAGGTTCAAGCGTACAGAGGTGTCTCTACGCGTTTTCACGTGTTCGGGGGTGTCCGGTCCCGGTAGCCCGTGTGCGCTTGCGTTCGCAGCCATAGAGTCGAAGAAGCGTATGAAAGTGCGGGGCAAGGCAGTGCCGAGTAGAGCAGTGTGCGGCAGGACGATTATGCACACGACAATTTTATGGGCACGACAATGCAGCAGGGAAAAACAATGCAGCAGGGCTAAACGATGCAGCAGGGCAAAACGATGAGGAGCAGGAAGGTGCCGCTCAGGGCCCGATTCCGAGTTTCTGCATCAGCGGTGGGCCCAGCACGAGGAGCCCGATCAGCGCCGATCCGAAGACGGCGACGAGCACGGCCCCGGCGGCGGCATCTTTGGCCTGGGCAATGAGGGGATGAATCTCGGGGACCGCGGCATCGGCGAGGCGCTCGATGGCGGTGTTGAGGATCTCCATGGACCAGACCAGAGTCATGGCCGTGATCAACCAGAGCCAGCCGTCCCGCTGAAGGCCCACGAATCCGCCCAGGGCCACGACTGCGACGCTGACCGCCAGATGAATCCAGGCGTTGTGCTGGCTTTGCACGGTGAGTGCGATGCCATGAATGGCAAACTTAAAACTTCGGATGCGTTCAAGGATCGAGAATGGGTGGCTCAAAGGCAGGGTTCTCCCCGGTCAATTGGGAGGCTCGGCGTAGACCCCAAGGTATCGCAGAACGCACTTCGTGGGGTTGAGATGGCTCTGCCCTGGCATCCGGGGCGTGGGATGTTTGCCCGGGCGTATGGCTGAATTCCCGCTGGTCGGAAAGGGATCGAAGACCTACGCTGGAGCCGTCCCGGGGCTTTCTCGGGAGTGGTGGGGATTATTCCTTTCCCCCGGGCAGGTTATACGGAGCCGATGAGTCAATTTGTGATCCAGGGGGGGCGTCCCCTTTCCGGGGAGATCGCGGCCAGCGGCAGCAAGAACGCGGTGCTGCCCATGATCGCGGCGGCCTTGCTGAGCGACGAGGAAGTGATTCTCGAAAATGTCCCCGACCTGCGGGACGTCACCGGGATGCTGGACATTCTTGAGTACCTGGGCGCTTCGGTGAGCCGGAGCCCGGGGAAATTGGTGCTGCGGGCTCGGAAGGTCGAGCAGACCGAAATTCCCTTCGAGCTGTGCGAGAGAACCCGTACCTCCTTTCTCTTTGTGGCGCCCCTGCTTCACCGAGCTGGGCGGGTTTGTCTCCACCCTCCAGGGGGAGACCAAATCGGTCGACGACGGCTCGACGCGCATTTCTATGGCTTGAGAGGTCTGGGCGTCGAACTCGACGAAGACAAACTCGAGTTTCGGTTGGACGGCCGACTCACCCCCGCGATGCTCTTCTTCGATGAACCCAGTGTGACCGCCACCGAACACATCTTGATGGCCGCGGTGGTGGCCGAAGGAAAAACAACTCTCCTCAATGCAGCCAGCGAACCCCATGTCCAGGACCTGGGTCGCATGCTCCAGGGGATGGGGGCCGATATCGAAGGATTGGGAACCAATACGCTGACGGTGAATGGAGTCGAGCGGCTACACGGAACCACCCACCGGGTAGTTTCGGACCATGTTGAGGTGGGGAGCTATCTCGCCCTGGCCGCGGCGACGGGCGGGGGCATTACGATCACCGATACCGTTCGCGGCCATTACTGGATGCTCAACCGTATCTTCGAGCGCTTTGGAATCAGTCTGGATATCCAGAGTGATCGCATCGTCCTGCCCGAAGGGCAAGTGCCTAGGATTCGCCGGGACGCAGGGGGCGCGACTCCCAGTGTGGCCGACGGTCCATGGCCGCAGTTTCCGACCGACATGATGAGCCC
>CAWVXN010000345.1:0-4000 GCA_963933695.1 uncultured Myxococcales bacterium
CTTCACCCCCTTTGCGAGCAACTCGCTCCGCTTCTTTTCGAGCTCTGGAACGTCCCGCGCCTTGAAGGCAAAGTGGATGACTCCGCCCCGGATGCCCAGGCCTCGGTTGATCCCCGTATCGAAATCCCCCTCGACCCCCTCCACGGCGTTGCATTCCATGAAGGCAATCAACTCGCCGTCCCCAGCATCCAGAAAAGCGTGCCGAATCGCCCCCCCGGTTTCGGGTTCGATCACCTCGCACACCCGAGCCGGAAATCCCAACACCCCCTCGTAAAAATCAAGGGTGGCTTCCATATCGTGGGTGGCGAGTCCCAGGTGGTGGATTCCTCTTCGCGGAATGGCGTTCACTTGAAAATTCCTCCCGGGCTGAGGGGGCTCGACCCACGACAAATCGTAGTGGGTTCCTGGCCATCGACCCAGCCCTGCCCGTCATTCTGCTTCGTACTCGGCCGCGCTAGCCTCCACGCCAGGGAGGGCCGCAACCATGGCTGTAACCATCGATCGGGACGGGCCGATCTCGATCCTTCGACTCGATCGCCCGGAAAAGCTAAACGCCTTCGACCGCGCCCAGTACGCGGCGCTAAACCGCTCCATTGCGGAATTCGAGGCCGATGCCGAAGCCCGGGTGGGGATCATCACAAGTACCCACGACCGGGCGTTCTCAGTGGGCGTGGACCTCGACGATCTCTCGCGTGCGGTGAGCGAGGAACGCTTGGACAACGAGAGCCTGGCCGCTGCTTTTGGGCTCAGCATCGGCCGGAGGGGGGCTGTCACCAAGCCGCTGATCGCGGCGGTCTCGGGACATTGCGTGGGCGAAGGCTTTGGCCTGGCCCTCTATTGCGACATGCGGGTGGCGGCTTCCAACGCGGTCTTCAGCCTGCCCGAAGCCAAAGTCGGGATCACAACCCTGCGCGCCACGATTCGGTTGCCCCAGGTTATCGGGCTCGGAAACGCCTTGGAGTTGTTGCTGGCGGGCGTAAAGAAAGACGCCCAATGGGCGCTTCGAGTCGGGCTTGTGAATGCCGTGGTTCCTCCCGAAGAGTTAATGGATACAGCCCTCGCCCTGGCTCGCCAGATCGCCGAGGCCAGCCCCCGGGCGGTTCGTAATATCCGCCAACTGGCACTGGAGAGTTTCTCGCTTCCCTTCGACGAAGCGGTTGAGATGGGGTTGGAAATGCGCCGCCAGACTCCCAGGGCCGATACAGCCCAGGGGACGAAGGCCTTTCTCGAGAAGAAAAAACCGGCTTTCTGAGCCGACGACGCCCATCGGGCAGCCGCGCGTTCAAGCGCACTTTTCCCCGAACCCTTGACGCGCGAGCGGGGGAGAAGAATCCACGCCGAGCCCCTGCCGAGCGCCTATAGTCACCGATCGGGTGGGCCCGGGAATGGGCCACTCATCATTTTTTGGAGGAGCTGAAGATGGGAATTCTGGACGGCAAAGTCGCGATTATTACAGGCGCCGGAGGCGGCCTCGGGCGCGCCCACGCGCTGCTGCTCGGCAAGGAAGGCGCGGCCGTTGTGGTCAATGATCTGGGTGGCACGGTGGATGGACAAGGTGGGGGCAACTCCATGGCCGATGCCGTCGTGGCAGAGATTCGCGAGGCCGGAGGTCAGGCCGTAGCCCATTATGGATCGGTGACTGTGGCCGAGGACGCCGACGGCATGGTGAAGACCGCCGTCTCCGAGTTCGGCAAGGTCGACATCCTGATCAACAACGCGGGCATCCTCCGGGACAAGTCGTTCAAGAAGATGACAGAAGATCTCTGGGATCCCGTCATCGCCGTCCATCTCAAGGGGACGTTCCACCCCACCCGCGCGGTCTACACCCAAATGCTCGAGCAGGGAACCGGGGGGCGCATCATCATGACGAGTTCGACCTCCGGCCTGGTGGGCAATTTTGGCCAGACCAATTATGGAGCCGCCAAAGCGGGCATCGCGGGCTTCATGCGCTGCTTGGCCATCGAGGCGGCGAAAGCCGGGATCACTGTGAACGTGTTGGCCCCCAACGCGTACTCGCGTATGACAGCAGACATTTTTCCTGAGGGAGCCGAAGTTCTCTTCGCCCCGGAAAAGGTCTCTCCGGCAATTGCCTGGCTCTGTTCCGATGAGGCCGAGGCCATCACTGGACGGCAATTCGTGATCAGTGGAAATCGTGTTTCATTGCTCTATCAGGCCTTTGAGACCATTGCGGATCGTGACGGGCGCGAGGAAGAATGGACACCGTCGGAAATAGGTGAGCGCATTCTCAAGTCTATGCCCGAGTGGCCGGAGCCCGCTTCCGTGGCAAAGCTGGTTTTCTAGGGCGATCTCTTCGCGGGACGTGGGGCCCCCCCACGTCCCGCCGAGCCCCACTCGGTGGTTCTCCCGGCGCGCGTTCAGGGGGCGAAGCGGGCGGGTCTCCCCAGGAGTTCCATGGTCAGCTCCCAAGACGAAGAACTTCGTTGGATCGAGCCCGAAGCCGCGTGTCCGGCCGAGGCCGGCGGAACGGTTTTTACATCCGGGCAACGCGAGAGCTGGCGGCAAGCGGGCTTTGCTTTGGTGGACGGCCTCCTGCCCGACGATCTGATCAACGAGGCCGGGGCTCTTGCCAAAGAGACCTTTCCCCTACTTTCGCGCGCAGAGCGCGAAGGGATCACCGATTTTGGGAGTCGGGGGAGCATGGAATTTCCCACTGGCCACGGGCCCGTGGACGCGATCACCCTGCATCCACGGATGCTTGCCGCAGTCGCTGAACTCTTGGACACGCCCGTGCGCGAGCTTCGGCTCACCCAGTCCGATCTTTGGCCCAAGTTCGGCCGAGAGGAGCGCGGGGGCGGCGCCTACGACAACACCGATCAGAGGATGCACGTCGACTACCCCAACCACACCCTGACTCACCCGCCGCCCTGGGACCAACCCGAAGCGGTGGAGATCATTCTTTATTTCGATGCCGTCGAGGACTGCGCAGGCGCGACCGCCGTGGTGCCCCGAGAGGGACCCGATGATCCCGCGTACGTCTGGCCCATCATGGGGACCCCCGGTGTGGGGGCGATCGAGTGGGTCAATGACCGGGAGGAGGCCGAGAAGCACCTCGCCCGAGTGGCCCCGGAAACCCAACGCTTTCGCGCCCAGCATCTCTACCCCCGGGAGCGAAGGGCGCGGTTTTCACCGGGCACCGCCCTCTTCTACCGGCACGACACCTGGCATCGCGGCACGCCCCTCATGCCCGGCGCACGACGTTTGGTCCACAACCTCACCTTTCGCAAGGCCACCAGCGACTGGATCAGCGTGCTCCACACCGGATGGACATGGAAGATGTACCAGCGAGGCATGGTGCTGGAGCGGCTCATCGCCCAGGCCTCGGTGGACCAGCGCTGTGTGCTTGGTTTCCCGGCCCCGGGCCACCCCTATTGGAGCCCGGAGAATGTCGAGGCGATTCGGGCCCGGTATGGCCCCCTGGGCATGGATGTCGCGCCCTACTTCTGACTAGGAGCTCGCTCGAATTGTCGCGTAGCGCGCTCCCAGGGCAGCCAGGAGCGTCACCAGAACGCAGGTGAGCCAGAATCCGAGTGTGGGCACCGCTGCCACCCCGGATATCACGGTGAGAGGAAGTTCGAGCTGTTCGTCCAAGGGGGGTGAGCCCGAATCGGTGACCCTCAGCGTCGCCACCCGGAGCCCTTGATCTCCGGGTTGAGGCACGCCGCTCAGAGTCCATGTTCCGTTGCCGTTGTCCACCGGGGCCTGGATCCAAAGAGGCCCGGCGATCAGGCTCAAAGTCAGGACGTCCGAGGCGTCCGGGTCGGTGGGCGTGATGATGGCCGAGTAGAGAATGCCCACTGTGGCGTCGGGCAACGCACTCAACCCGAGGGAGGGGGCGTCGTTGACCGGCGTGATCGTGAGAGCGAAGACCGTGCTTCCGATCGTGCCCCCCTGGCCGTCGCTCACGGTGAACGAGAAACTGTCGCCGGTGACCTCGCTGCCGTTCTGGGTATAGCTGAGGCTTCCCCCATCGATCTGGGCC
>CAWVXN010000346.1:0-3986 GCA_963933695.1 uncultured Myxococcales bacterium
TGCCGACCCGGTTCTGCTGGAATCGCTGGCTCCCGGCCAACGCGTGGCGTACCGCTTGCGCAAGGGGACCCCCCGGCCGGAAGTCGCAAGTCTTTCGGTACTCGGTTGGGCGACGGAGGAAGAGGGCTGGATCGAGGTTCCTGGGAATCGGCGGATCAGGGCCCAGCGCGCGGCGGAAGTGCGCCTGGAGGATCAGGACGGGGGTCGGGTGGACCTGGCCGACTGGCGCGGGGGCTTGGTGCTGCTCGACTTCATCTACACCCGTTGCCCCGGACCGTGCCCGGCCCAGACCCACGACCTGGTCTCGGTGCAGCGCGGACTTTCGGATTTTGCCCGGTCGCGCACCCGCTTCGCGTCGGTGACCCTGGAACCCGAGGTGGATGACGGACCCACCCTGCGGGCCTACGCCGAGGCGCACGGGGCAGATCTCTCGGACTGGTCTTTTCTCGGTGGTGAAACCGAACTTGCGAAGGCGGTGGCCCTGAATTGGGGGATTGGATCCAGCCCCGAGCCCGATGGCAGCATCGGTCACACGCTGCACAGTTTCCTGATCGACGACCGGGGATACGTGGTGGCGCGCTATTCAAGTCGAGACCGCGATCCCGAGGCCATTCGGTCGGATATCGAGGACTTCGCCCGGGTCGCCGGCACGCGTTCGAGTGCCCGCCCGGACGGCACGCCTCAGTAGCTGCCGCTGCGCCCGAGGCCCGGGCCAGAGCCCTGGAGCGAGTCCAGATGGGAGACCCGGTTGAAGGCCTCAAGGGACCACACCGACCGGCTCCCCACCCGGGCGGTGTGCAGCCGGGTGATACCCGCCCAACTCGTTGAGAAGCGCAGGTGGGTCCACGGCACGGGCTCCACCCCGATGAGGTGTGAAACCAGCACAGCGTTGGTGCCCTCGTGGGCAAAGATCGCGATGCGCTGGGCCTCCTCGGAAATTTGCCAGAGCCGCTGGCCCGCTTCTTCGTGGATCCCCGCGGCGTGCCCGTCTCCGAGTAACGTTTCGATACCGCCGCTGACCCGCGCATAGAAGTGGCGGAAGCCCTCGCCGCCGGGCGGTCCGTCCCACCACTCGGCAAACTCCCGGGCATTGGCTCGGCCGAAATAGTCCTCGACTTGGGTGCGGGTCTGGCCTTCTAGGGAAGGGAGCCCCGTTTCCCGCAGCCAGTCGCGCACGTCGCCCCTGTGGCCACTTGCCTCGAGGTAGGGGGCTGCGGTTTCCACCACACGCCGCAGGGGGCTGAGGTAGACCGCGTCGAAATGCTCTCCCTTGAGTTCCTGGGCGATGCAGTCGGCCTGGGCATGGCCCAGGGGGGTCAAGCCGGGATTGTCCACAGCGCGGTCATCGGGTTCCCAATCCGGCTGGGCATGGCGGACGAGCACGATCTCCAACGCGAGGTCTCCGGGAAAGGGCCGAGGGGCAAGTTTCGCTTTAGCTTCGCTGATTCCCGGGGTGGCTGCTACTTTGGCCGCCCACGGGCGTCGGTGAGCGCATGGATTAGAGCCTCGGTGAGAGCATCTCCATGGAAATGAAGACAGGGTCGGCAATCGGATCGGCGGGAGAACTTCAGGGCTTCCACCCCGCGGTGCGGGAATGGTTCGAGAGCCGCTTTCCCGAAGGTCCGTCCCTGCCTCAGACCCATGGCTGGCCGGTCATCGCTGCCGGCCACGATACGCTGATCGCGGCGCCAACCGGTTCGGGAAAGACGTTGTCGGCTTTTTTGGTCTGCATCGATCGCTTCTACCAGGCGGCTACCCAAGCCCAGGGTCGCCGGGGTGAGGCGGGGCTTCCGCTCTTTGGCGGCGCCCTGGCGTTGCCCGAGGAGCCGGGTTCTCCGCTGGTCCCCGCTGCTGGGGTCGAGGTGGTGTACATCTCTCCCCTCAAGGCGTTGGCGGCGGATATCCAGCACAACCTGGGGGAGCCCCTGGAGGAGATCGCTCAGGCTGCGCGCCGACGCGGCTACCCAGTCCCCGAACTGCGGGTTGGTTTGCGGAGCGGCGATACCCCGGCCTCGGCTCGGGCCGCGATGCTCAAGAAGCCGCCTCAGATCCTGGTCACCACCCCGGAGTCCCTGTACCTGCTCCTCACCGCCGAGCGTAGCCGGGCCATTCTGAGGGGTGTGCGCACGGTGATCGTGGATGAAATCCATGCCGTGGCCCGGGATAAACGCGGATCGCATCTCGCCCTCAGCCTCGAGCGATTGGATGAACTCTGTCTCCAGCGCCCAGCCCGCATCGGCCTCTCGGCCACCCAGCGCCCCATCGAAACCCTGGCCCGGCTACTGGTGGGGGCGGGTCCGGACCGCAGCCTTCCCGACGGGCGCCCCCGCTGCGAGGTGGTGGATGTGGGCCATCGTCGGGATCTGGATCTGGCCATCGAGCTGCCGAGTCAGGATTTGGAGGCGGTGGCCTCGGGTGCGCAAATGGGGGACATCCTCGACCGGATTGCCCAGCACGTCGAAAATCACCGGACGACCCTGGTCTTCGTCAACACACGGCGCATGGCCGAGCGCCTTGCCCACGAGTTGGCCGAGCGCCTGGGAGAGGGGGCGGTGGCGGCGCATCACGGCAGCCTGTCCAAGGACCGTCGACACCGCGTCGAGGCGCAACTGCGCGCGGGTGAGCTTCGCGCCCTGGTGGCCACGGCTTCCCTGGAACTGGGCATCGATATCGGACCCGTGGAACTGGTTTGCCAGATGGGTTCGCCCCGGGGCCTTTCCACTTTCTTGCAGCGGGTGGGTCGGTCGGGTCACTCCCGAAGTGGGACGCCCAAGGGTCGGGTCTACCCCACGACCCGGGATGAGCTGGTGGAATGCGTGGCCCTGCTGCGGGGGGTTCGCGCCGGAATGTTGGACGCCATCATCCCGCCCCGGTCCCCCCTCGACATTCTTGCCCAGCAAATCGTTGCGAGTTGCGCAGCGGAAGACTGGAAGGAAGACGATCTCTACGCATTGATGTGCCGGGCGGCGCCCTTTGCGGAGCTTTCCCGGACGGATTTCGATTTCGTGGTGGAGATGCTTGCCGAAGGCATTCAGACCGGGCGGGGGCGCCGAGGCGCTTATCTTCACCGGGACCGGGTGGGGGGCATGTTGCGCGCTCGCCGCGGCGCACGCCTGGCGGCACTGACATCCGGCGGTGCAATTCCCGATGTGGCCGATTATCGGGTGCTGGCTGCACCCGATGACAGCTTGGTGGGAACCGTTTCCGAGGACTTTGCGGTGGAGAGCATGCAGGGGGATGTCTTCCTTTTGGGGAGTACTTCCTGGCGGGTTCTGAAGGTCGAGTCCGGGGTGATGCGCGTTGCGGACGCCGGAGGAGCGCCACCGACGATTCCCTTCTGGCAGGGCGAGGCGCCCGCCCGGAGCGCTGAACTCTCCGAAGAGGTTTCGAAATTGCGCGCCGAGGTGCGCGAGCAGATCGAGGCGGGGGGAAGGGAAGCCGCCCGGGCCGCGCTGTTGGCGACGGGGGATGTGGATGGCGTGATCGCCGATCAGGTGATCGCCTACCTGGCTACGGCATTGACGGCTCTTGGGGGCTTGCCCACCTCGGATGAACTCATCTTCGAGCGCTTCTTCGATGAAGCCGGGGGCATGCAGTTGGTGGTGCACGCGCCCCTGGGCGGACGCATCAATCGGGCGCTCTGTCTGGCTTTGCGCAAGAAATTTTGTCGGAGCTTCAATTTTGAATTGCAGGCGGCGGCCAACGACGACGCCATGGTGCTTTCGTTGGGGCCGCATCACAGCTTCCCCCTCGAATCGGTGCCGCGCTTTCTCAATTCCAGCCAGGTGGCTGAGACCCTGGCTCAGGCGGCGTTGGCTTCACCCATGTTTACCGCGCGCTGGCGCTGGAATCTGAATCGATCGTTGATGGTGCTTCGCTTCAAGGGTGGGCGCCGCAACCCGCCACCCATCCAGCGGATGGAAGCCGACGACCTGATGGCGGCAGTTTTTCCCAACCAGGCGGCCTGCCAGGAGAACGTCACCTTC
>CAWVXN010000347.1:0-3976 GCA_963933695.1 uncultured Myxococcales bacterium
CGGGTGCTCTGTACCGTTTCGGAAGAACTCAGCGTTCCCCGCTGGCTCCGAGGGCGGGGCGAGGGCTGGGTGACGGCGGAGTATTCCATGCTGCCGGCGGCGACCGATACCCGCAACAATCGAGAAGCCACCAAGGGGAAGGTCTCGGGCCGAACTATGGAAATTCAACGCCTGATTGGCCGAAGCCTACGGGCGGTGGTGGATATGCGTGTGCTGGGCGAGCGCTCGCTTTGGGTGGATTGCGATGTCCTCCAGGCCGATGGCGGGACCCGCACGGCTTCGATTACCGGGGCGTATGTGGCACTGGCGCTGGCGTGCGAGCGCATTCATGCCCGGGGAGATCTCGAGCGAAGTCCGCTCCGGGACAGCGTGGCAGCTATCTCGGTCGGTATCGTCGACGGAGAGGTGCGCCTAGACCTGCCCTACGAAGAGGACTCCCGGGCGGAGGTCGACATGAACGTGGTCGCCACCGGGGGAGGGCGCTTTATCGAGGTCCAGGGGACAGGGGAGGAAGGGACATTCTCCCGGGAACAGTTGGCCGAACTCACGACGATGGCCTTGGGGGGCATCGAATCCATCAGCCTGATTCAGGACAAGGCATTGGCTTCCGCGGGCTTGGACAAACTTCGCCTGCCCTCGGCGCCCACAAGCTAATGGCGCGCCTGCGAGTGATTGCGGCCACCTCCAATCCCGGAAAATTGGAGGAGTTTCGAACCCTGTTGGCCGACCTGCCCATAACGGTTGAGTCCCTGGCAGACCGGGGGCCGGTTCGTTTTCCCGAGGAGGGGCTCGATTATGCGACGAACGCCGTGGCCAAGGCGCTGGCCGTGGCCGAGCAACTGGACGAATGGGCGCTGGCCGACGATTCGGGTCTCGAGGTGGAGGCGCTGGACGGCGCTCCAGGGCCTCTCTCTGCGCGATTCGGTGGCCCGACCCTCGACGATGCCGGCCGGGTTGCCCACCTGCTCTCGGCTTTGAATAAATCGCCACAGTCGAGCCGAATCGCGCGCTTCGTGTGTGTGGCGGCCCTGGTCGCTCCGTCCGGCGAGCAGGTCGTGACCCGGGGCGAGTGTTCGGGACGGATCCTGGCTTCGACCCGCGGTGCCGGGGGGTTTGGATACGACCCGATTTTTTTGCCGGACGGATTCGAGCAAAGCATGGCGGAAATCGATTCCGGCGTGAAGGATCGGATTTCACACAGGGGGCGTGCTTTCGCAGAACTGCGTCCGGCGCTGGAGAGGGCCGCACTCGACTAGACGTTGGGGCCGCTCAAGGCCGGCCGCGCGAGCCAGGGGGCTGCTAGGGTTGGCCGCCCATGGAAAAATCCGCGCCCCCCGCTCCGAACTGCGAGCTCTACCTAGTCCGCCACGCGGAGAGCGAGTGGAACGCCAGCGGGCGTTGGCAGGGCCATGCGGATCCGCCCCTGTCCCCGGATGGGCGCGGGCAGGCCAGTGCCCTGGTGACCCGCTTGGAAGCGGAACTGGACGGGAGCTCCGTTACGGGACTCGTCTGCAGCGACCTGGGCAGAGCACGGGAGACCGCCGCAGGACTCGGCCGAAAGTTGGGCTTGATCCCCGTCTCGGACCCCGGGTTACGCGAGTTGGACATCGGCGAATGGTCGGGACTCCGACGGGCCGAAATTGCCGCTCGAGACCCGGAAATACTCGCTCGCTTCGAGGCCAACGATGCCAACGCGCGGCCTCCCGGGGGCGAGACCCGGCGCGAACTCCGGCATCGCGCCCGTTGGGCGGTACGTCGCATCGTGAATGGCGACCCCTGGGGCAGGGTCGTGATCGTCAGCCACTTGGGCCTGATTCGCGCACTCCTGCCCGGGGCTGAGCCGAACAACGCGGAGTTCATGCGAGTCTCGGCAGCCGATGCGCTGACCCGGCGCTTGCGCTTTGAGTCCGGGGATGAAGGCACGGGCGAAGGACCGCTCTAGGCCCCGGCCGTCCAGAGCCTCAGAAGGGCGCGTCGGCCGATGCGCGCGGGACCCGGCCCCGTTCCATGGCCAGCATGCGAATGCCTTCGAGCATGATCCAGATATCCAGGGCGAGGATCAGGGTACCCGAAAGCGCCAGAAGCCAGAGGGCGTCGAAGTTTTCGTAGTACCCCAGCAGGTTATGAGTCATCGCCCAGGCGCTGGCTGCGCCCACGGCCAGCATGGGGACCACGGTATAAACGATCGCGCGTCCCCGGCGCTGGAGCCAGATCGAAACGATCAAGAGGGTCACCGAAGCGACCAACTGATTGGTGGTTCCAAAGAGTGGCCAAAGGGCCAGCCCGCCGGTCCCGCCGCCCTGGGTAACGGCCAGGGTCAGCGCCGCCCCGATTCCCAGGCCGCCCGCGACAAAGCGGTTGGTGAGGAGCTTGAGTCGAAAGTGCTCACCGAGTTCGGCGATGACCAGTCGCTGGATCCGTGCGCCGGTATCCAGGGAGGTGGCCGCAAAGGCGATCACGATCACCGCCATGAGTGTCTTGGCGGTCTCCACAGGAATGCCGAGGCTGCCCACGAAGCGCGCGCCTCCCGAGACGAAGGCATCGAGCTTGGCGGCCAGTCCGTTGGCGGCCCCCCAACTCGAGTAGTGGCTCCACCACTCTTCGCTGGTCGCGAAGCCCGCGGTGGCGGCCAACACGGCGAGTAGCCCGAGCATCCCCTCGGCGAGCATCCCTCCGTACCCGATGGGGCGGGCATCGGGGATGTGGGCAAGTTGTTTGGACGTGGTGCCCGAAGAAACGAGGCCATGAAAGCCTGAAATGGCGCCGCACGCGATGGTGACGAAGAGAAAGGGAAATAGGCTCGGGGCGCCTTCGGGATGGAGGTTAACGGCGGGGGCGACCACCGCGGGCTGGAGCACGAAGAGCCCGGCAATCAACAGGGTGAGCCCGGTCACGAGTTGGTGGGAGTTCAGGAAGTCCCGCGGCTGAAGCAGCAGCCAAACCGGAAGCACCGACGCGATGAACGAATAAATGAGCAGGACCCAAACCCAGGTCAAGACAGAGATTTCTCGGATCACCGGAAAAGCGTTGGCGAAGGCTTCGCCGTAGAAAATGCTCACGAGAAGCACGGCGTAGCCCACCAGGGAGGGGACGAGGATCGGGATGCCGTGGCGGTAGGTGAGCCAGCCGAGGGTCATCGCCACAATGATCTGGACGTTGATGGGGAAAATCGAACTCGGGGTGGAGACGAAAAGGGTGGCGATGATGTAAGCGAAGACCGCGAGCACGACCCAGACAAGCAGGCTGATAATGACCAGGAAGAGGGTCTTGATTCGGGGATTGATGACCTCTCCGGCGATTTCGCCCATGGATCGGCCGCGATGCCGGGCGCTGATGACCAGGGCGGCAAAATCGTGGGTCGCCCCCATGAAAAGGGTGCCCAGGCAGACCCAGAGCAAGGCGGGGAGCCAGCCCCAGATCACCGCGATGGCGGGGCCCACAATGGGGGCGGCCCCGGCGATGGAGGCGAAGTGGTGGCCCCACAGGATGCTGCGGCGGGTGGGCACGTAGTCGATGCCGTCCTCGAACTCTCGGGCGGGGGCGAGCTCGTCAGCGCCGAGGGCGAAGATGCGGGAAGCCAGGAACTTCGAATAGAAGCGATATCCCAGGGCGAATGCGACGAAGACGATCCCAGCGAGCACGGCGGCGTTCATGACGCGGAGGCTACCAGAACGCCCCCCTTGGGTGGCACCGGGCGGGGAGATTATTCGCCGGGTCCCGGTGAAAAGAACCGGCGATGGCGCCAACGTTCCGCGGCGGCTAGCCCTGCGATCACCACCAGGGTCCCCAGGAGATCCAGGTTGAAGCCCGTCGCCGACCCTTGGCGGACCGCCGAGGTCGCCTGGCGGATTTCGTCGGCCCCGGCCAGGCCGCACCCCGCGGCCAACACAATCCCGGCCAAGGGGCCGCGTGCCAGGGTTGGCCACTGGATGCGAATGGCCCGCCAGGCCAGTAGGGCCTGGACTCCATAGACGGT
>CAWVXN010000348.1:0-3970 GCA_963933695.1 uncultured Myxococcales bacterium
CTCCTGATTGTCGAGTGGACGGGAAGCGTTGCAGCCTGGATCACCGCCGGACTTCTCTACGGCCTGCACGCCGTGCGCATCGACCTTTTGCTCTGGGTCGCCGAAGTGGACACCACTTGGACAATCCTTGCATTGCTTCTGGCCCGTCGGCTCTTCGCCCGTGGACGCAACCGGGACGCGGTTCTGCTGGCCGCCGTCTGTTGCCTCCAGATGGTCACAAGCTTCTACAGCTTCCTCGCGTCGGCCCTTCTGGGCGTTTGCTTCGGGGTCTGGCTGCTCAAAACCTATGGCCTAAAGAACGTTCAGCCACGCCAACTCGCGGCGCTCGCCGCTTTCCTCGGCCTCTTTGCCACGCTCTTCTTCGCTCCCTACTTTGAATTGCGGGACGCCGGAGAACTTTTCCAAAGGGACTTCCAGGTCCCGATGCCACTCAGCGCCTACTTACCCGGCCAACCCCACTTCCTCGGCCTCACGCTTTGGATCCTGGTCGGGGTCGCGCTGATCCGGGGCAAGAAGGGATTGCGCGCCTCGCTCCAAGGAGATCCGCGCGGGGTGCTCGCCCTCTCAGCCGGGATAACGACCCTTGTCGCTGCGGGCTGGAGTCTCAACTATCAATTCAAGGCAATTTGGGAGGACGCGCCTTTCTCTCTACCCGATTTCTTCCAACTCCTCGCCGCTCTGGTCCCCGGACTTCAGAACATCCGGGTGATCTCCCTGATCGCAGCCGGGGTAGACGCTGCGGCCTGCATCCTCGCGGGCATCGGCGCAGCGGCCTTGATTCACCAAGCCGGGCGCTGGAAGAACGTCGCCGGGGTGGCCATCGTGGCTTTCGCGCTGCTCGACATCATGGGCCCACGCTTACCAGGATTCACCGCATCCGGCCGCGTGGAGGGGATCGACATCCAACCGGAGCACGAGCGCATCGCATTCTCCGAGGAACTGGGGCGCCTCGCCTCGCCGGGGCCGATTTTCGAACTGCCCTTCGATCACGGCGGGGGCACGTCCGTGGCCTTCGGGCCCGAAAGGGTGCTCCTCTCCTTTTATCATCGCCGAAAGACCTCGGCGTGCTACAGCGCATTCCCGCCCCGGAGCCGAGAGACCTTGGCCGACAGCGTTCGGCCTCCTTTGGATCGGAAGGGGATCCAGCAACTTCAACGCATGGGCTTCCAAACCCTGGTCCTCCATGAACCGAACCGCCCGGGCAATCTTTACACGGCGGGACTGAAGCGCCTGGCCAACGAACCGGCCCCCCTGATCGAGGCGCTGCTGGACTCCCCGAACCGGGTCGCCTACTCGATTATTGCCCGGCCGGAGCCAGGGGATGCGCCGAACTCCGTCCACTGACATGGATAACCTGACGTGGACAATCATGGACAACACCCCAGGCCATACTCGGCGGGTGCAGCACCTTGGAATTGCCCGGTGACCCGGGATCGGTCCGGGCCCACCGAGCACGAAATCGCCATGCCCGGGCCACATCCGAGGGACGATGCCCTAGTCTTGGCCGGGAAATTTGCTTCGTCCAACGAATCCAACAGGGGGTAGGAAATGCGCTCAGTTCTCCTCGCAGCAGTCGCCGCGCTCGTCATCGTCGCCGTCTACCTCCTCACTGTTCCCGAGACCCCGCCACCCGAAGCTGGGGCGACGTCTGCAGCGGCGGATGCCCCGGATCCCGGTGAAGCCCGCATCGGGGATATCGACGACGAGCGCATCCAGAACGCCGCCTCCGAACCGGGCAACTGGCTGGCTTACGGACGCACCTACGAAGAACAACGCTTCTCGCCCCTGACTCAAATCAATAAGGCCAGCGTTTCCGAACTTAGCCTGGCCTGGTCCAAGGACATGGGGACCAACCGCGCCCAAGAATCCACGCCCATTGTTGTCGACGGCATCCTGTTCCTGACCAGCAGTTGGAGCAAGGTCTTCGCCATCGATGCCGTCACGGGCGAGACCCTCTGGTCCTATGACCCCGAGGTCCCCGGAGCGTGGGCGCGCAAAACCTGTTGCGATGTGGTCAACCGAGGGGTCGCGGTCTACAAGGGTCGGGTCTACGTGGCGAGCCTGGACGGCTTCTTGATCGCCCTCGACGCGGCTTCGGGCAAAGAAATCTGGCAGGTGGATACCCTCATCGATCGCAACCGGCCCTATTCGATTACCGGTGCGCCCCGGGCGGCGCGCGGGAAGATTTTTATCGGCAACGGCGGCGCTGACCTGGGAGTCCGCGGCTATATGACGGCCTACGATGCCGAAACCGGCGAGCAGGTCTGGCGCTTCTACACCGTGCCCGGCGACCCCTCTCTGCCGTTTGAGCAACCTGAACTCGAACTGGCTGCTCAGACCTGGAAGGGCGGCGAGTGGTGGAAGATCGGCGGGGGCGGGACCGTGTGGAACTCCATCGTCTACGACCCGGATTTCAATCAGCTCTACTTGGGTGTTGGCAACGGAGCCCCCTGGACCCGAGCGATCCGGTCACCGGGCGGCGGAGACAACCTCTTTCTCTCCTCCATCGTCGCCCTGGACGCCGATACCGGCGCCTTGAAATGGTATTACCAGACCACGCCCGGAGACAACTGGGATTACACCGCAGTCCAGGACATGGCCCTGGCCGACATGGAAGTCGACGGCAAGCTTCGCAAGGTCCTACTCCAGGCACCGAAGAACGGGTTCTTCTACGTCCTGGACCGCAGCAACGGCGAACTGCTCCGCGCCCACCCGTACGCGCCCATGAACTGGGCCACCCACGTCGACATGGAAACAGGTCGGCCCGTGGAGAACCCCGAAATGGATTACTCGGAGAAGGAAAAGTGGGTATTGCCCGGCCCCCTGGGCGGCCACAACTGGCAGGCCATGTCGGTGGATGCCGAAGCGGGGCTCGTCTTCATTCCCGTTCAGCAAAACTCCTTGATCTACGGCCTGTCCGAGGAATTCAAGAAGACAGGGCTCTACAAGCACAACCCCGGGCGCTGGAACCTAGGCATCGAAATGGGGCGGGTCGTGCAACACTTCGTGAACAACCTCGGCACCTGGCCCCTGCCCAAGGGCTTCCTCCGAGCCTTCAACCCCCTCACGGGCGAAATCGCATGGGATGTCGAGATTCCCCATTACTGGAACGGGGGCATCCTCGGCACGGCGGGCGGCCTCGTCTTCCAGGGAGACGCCCTGGGAATGTTCAAGGCCTACGACAAGGATTCGGGCGAGTTGCTCTGGGAATTCAACACCTACACTTCCATGCTGGCTCCGCCGATCACGTACCAAATTGACGGCGTGCAATATGTCTCCATCCTCACCGGCAGCGGCGGAGGCGATCTCTTCGGCGGAGCGCCGCTCCCTCCGGTCCCGAATCCCGCGACCCTGACCTACAACAACTACGGGCGTCTGCTCGTCTTCAAACTGGGCGGTGAAGCCGAACTCGAAATCCCCAAGGCAAGGGACATGACAATTCCCGTTCAGGTCATGGCCGGCTTGAGCGATCCCCAGATCGCCTATGGGGAGGGCCAGTTTCATGAATACTGCGCGGTCTGCCATGGCTTGGCGGCTCGCTCGGGAGGAACCATCTCCGACCTGCGCCAGATGAATGAAGGCACCCACCAGATGTTCGACCAGATCCTCTTGGAGGGCGCCTATGCGAGCAAGGGCATGGCATCGTTTCATGACGTCCTGACACCGGAGGACGCCGTCTTGATCCACGAATACATTCGGGCTCGGGCCCATGAGGATCGCGAGGTTGCCCTGGGTAACCAGGAACAACCGCGCTTTACATGGATGGACAGCCTCGAGGACTGAAGCGCCCAGCCCCGCCCGGGCGAGCCCGGCGAGCCGTGTTCAGCCCCCGGGCGCCGACGGTGGTTTGGCGGGTAGATTCGGTTTCCCGACCGCCATGAACTCAAACTTCGACCGCCGGACTTCCTCGCCCGGAGAAATGCGATTGCCCCACTCCTCCTCCTCCTGGAAAACCGGGGCCTCGTCCGGG
>CAWVXN010000349.1:0-3968 GCA_963933695.1 uncultured Myxococcales bacterium
CTCCGAGCGGGCCAGCCTTTCGTCGGTCCGGCCTTGCTGGGTTTCCCACTGAACCTGCAAGGTGTGCATGCGCTCGAGCAGTTCCTGGACGGGAGAGGCGGGCGGGGCGTCGGACGCCGGGCTTCGGGGCAGGGCCATCCGGCGCCAGAAGGAGACCTTCTTTTCCTGGGCGCTGTCCCCCGGAATTCGCCCGGGCGCCAACGGCGCGGGGCTGGGGCCTGGGCTGCGTTCTGGGCTGCGTTCTGGGCTGCGGTCGGGGCTGCGGTCAGAGGCGTCGGGCTGGGTCTGCACGCGAGCGCCCAGATGGGCAAAGCGCGAGAGGGTTGGGGCCAGCTCGGCGGTGCGTGTTTCCGGCGACCTCTGAGGCGCCCAGGGCTCTTCGGCCAATGCCATGCTCTCCTACTTGGGCGTCACGCCTCGCTGGGAAGCGAAACCGGTTTTCCGTCGCCTCAGCCTAGCGATCGCATGGGGTGCGCGCGAGACAAACCGGACTCGAAAATGCTCGGGGCCGGTTTTTGCGCAACGGCCTCAATGCCGCTTCAGCAGGCTGGCGATTTCGTCGGGCGAGAGCGTGTAGGCCTCGGCGCAGAAGTGACAGCAGACCTCCTGGCTCTGGCGCGCGTTCACCAACTCCTCGAGTTCGGCGGGTTCGAGCATCTGGAGCGTGGCCAAGGCCCGGGCTCGAGTGCATGGGCAGTAGAAGATCGGCTCGGACCGGGTGCGCGCCCGGGAGCCCAGGCCGGCCAGCAGTAGGTCGAGAATCTCATCGCTATCGGTGCCCGACAGGGCCAAGTCCGAGAGCGAAGGCATGTTCCGCACGTTGGTTTCGGCCTGGGCAATTTCGGCTTCGCTGGCGCCGGGCAATCGCTGGAGCAGAAAACCCGCCGCCACCACGGCGGTTTCGTCGTTGGCCATGGCCACCCCCAGGCCCATGGCCGACGGGGTTTGTTCGCTCTCGCTCAAGTAGAGCGTGATGTCCTGGGCGATTTCGCCGCTGGTGAGGGGCACGATCCCGGTGTAGGGCTCGCGCCAGCCGGGCCTGTGGCGCACCACGGTCAGGGTGCCGAGTCCGATGGCCCGGGCGACGTCGGGGCTGCCATCGGCCAGGGACAGGTCGGTTGCGGGTTGGGCCACGGTGCCGCGGACGCGACCCCGCGCATCGGAAATTGCGAGCACGCTCCCCATGGGCCCATCGCCCCGGAGTTGAAGTTGCACGCTCTCGCCTTCGTCCTGGGCTCTCGCTTCTCCTCCTCCTTCGCCCACTCCTTCTCCCACTCCCACTCCTTCTCCCACTCCTTCACCGACCGATTCTCGGCCCCCTTCCTCTGCGGAATTGCCATGATCCGATTCGCCCCCGGGCGTTACCGCGATCAGGACGGCACCCATCAGTGCGCGGCCCAGGGCATTGGCCGCGGTGGGGGCCAGCGGGCGCAGGGACATGGCGTCGGCGATGAGATTGCTGCCCATCAGCGCCCGAGCGCTGATACCGCCGGCCTCGGAGAGAGTGCGGACCAGGCGGGCGGGTCGCGGGGTATGCGCGCGTGGATTGGGGATCGGGGTCGGGGGGGATGCGAAGGAAGAGGACATTGTGCCGGGAGTATACCCGGGCGAATCGGCTCGGGGCGTGGCTCGGGGCGTGCGGGGGTTCGCGCGTCGTGGAGTGTGCGATGCTCATGTTTTCCCCGCTGCGGAGGCGCCGTGCGTTACGACTTCCAAGTTTGTCCCTCCTGTGGAGACGAGTTCACCCTCTCGATTCTCGAGTGTTCGGAATGCCGGGTCGCGCTTGTTTCCCCCGACTCTCTGCCCCCCCAACCCGAGCCCGAGAATTTTCCTGAAGTGGCCGGTCTCGAGTGCGTTCGCGTCGGGCCGCTGCCCTGGACCCGGGCGCTCTCGGATGCGCTGACCCAGACGGGTCTGGCCCACCGAGTCGAGCCCGACTCGCGGAGCGTTGCCGAGGGCGGCATCGACCCCAAGCGTTTTGGGGGCGAGACCCTCTATGGCACATGGGTTCTCTCGCAGGATCTCGAACCCGCCCGGGGAATCGACAAAGCAATTTTTGCGGTGCTTGAAGCCGAAGCCTCGCCCGTGGCCGAGGGCAGCGAAGCCTGCCCGGCCTGCGATACCGCCCTGGCGCCCGATGCCCTGGAGTGCACCGACTGTGGGCTGGTCTTTGGCTGACTGAAGGCGCGGGTTTTGGAGCCGGCTGCTTCGATCGGGGTCGCTTAGCCGGCCGGGCGTTCCCAGGTCTGGTACGTGAACGCGTGCGCGTGGCGGGGGTCGGTGGCGTGGTATTCCTCGGCTTCGAGGTGAAAGCCGGCCTCGGCGGGGTCGAGGGGGCCGGGCATTCGCGTTTCGCCCTCGACTCGGGCATGCACCCGGGTCAGGTAGAGGCGGTGGGCCACGGGGAGCGCTTCGGCATAAACGCCGGCGCCTCCCACGGCGAAGACCTCGGGCAGATCCCGGTTTCGGGCCCACGCCACCGCTTCAGCGAAGCTTGGCAAAACCTCGGCGCCCTCTACCCGATACTCGGGATTGCGCGAGACGATCAGGGTGGTGCGCCGGGGCAGCAACCGCCCCACGGATTCGTGGGTGCCCCGGCCCATGACGATGCACTTGCCCAGGGTCAGGCGTTTGAAAAATTGCTGATCGTCGGGGAGATCCCAGGGCAGCCCCCCCTTTGCTCCGATCACGCCGTTCTCGGAAACGGCTACGACGATAGATAGGCGCACTCGCTCAGACCGCGATGGGGGCCGAGATGCGCGGGTGGGGGTCGTAGCCTTCCAGGTGGAAGTCCTCGTAACGGAAATCAAAGACCGATTTCACCGAGGGGTCCAGGCGCAGGGTGGGCAGGGGCCGGGGCGAGCGCGCGAGTTGGGTATTCACCGCGTCCACGTGGTTTGAATAGATGTGGGCGTCGCCTAGGGAGATGATCAGCTCGCCCGGCTCCAGGTCGGTTTGCTGGGCGACCATCTGGGTCAGCAGCGCATAGGAGGCAATGTTGAAGGGCAGGCCGAGAAACAGGTCGCAGCTGCGTTGGTACATGCTGCACGACAGCCGCCCGCCGCTGACGTTGAACTGGTAGAGCATGTGGCAGGGCGGGAGTTTCATGCGCGGAATTTCCGAAACATTCCAGGCGCTGACGATCAGGCGCCGAGAATCCGGGTCGCTGCCGATGCGTCCGATCACTTCGCTCAGTTGGTCGATGCCCCCCTGGCGCGCGTCCGGTGTGGGCCAGTTGCGCCACTGGGAGCCGTAGACCGGGCCGAGGTCGCCGTTTTCATCGGCCCACTCGTCCCAGATCGAAACCCCATGCTCCTGGAGGTAGCGAATGTTGGAATCTCCGGAGATGAACCAGAGCAATTCGTGAATGATGCTCTTGAGGTGGACCTTCTTGGTGGTCACCAAAGGGAAACCCGACTTCAGGTCGAAGCGCAGTTGGGCGCCGAAGAGACTGAGGGTGCCGGTGCCCGTGCGGTCGCCCTTGGCTTCACCGCGTGCCAGGACTGTTTCCAGGAGATCTAAATATTGTCGCATTGGCCCTCGTGCCCCTCCTGGCCCCGCGCGGATTGGCGTCCAACGCCCTGGATGAATTCGCTTGCGCCCGGGGGAGGGAGGCGATCACTCTACCACGCGAAGGCAACCCGGGCCGGGGATCGCGCGGGCATCCGGCATACTTTGTGTCGGAGCGTATCGCTTCGTATGGCTTCGTATCGGAGCGGGGAACGGGCGTGGCCCGGGACATTCAGCTCGGGGAAGCCCCTTCGTCCGAGGCTTCGAGGAAGTAGTTGAAATCCTCAGACTCGTCGCCGTGGAGCAATTCGCTGGCGTGGGCGGGGCTGGTGGCATTGAACAGCTGATCCTGAAAATCGAGCCCAAGCCCCACCGTGCGCGCCAGGGTGGCGAGAACCTGGAGGTGCCGGTCGCGTTCTTCCGGGGACGTACCCAGCAGGACCATGCAGTGGACCGGC
>CAWVXN010000350.1:0-3956 GCA_963933695.1 uncultured Myxococcales bacterium
CATGGGTAAACCATGCCTTCAAGTTCGGCCACATACGAGCCCCGGCGATCGGCTACGGGACGAAAAAATGGGATAGCTGATGCCAAAGCTCCGCAGTCCGACCTCAACAGAAGCAAGCCCAATAGCAACACCGATTGCGATCTTTATGAGAGCCAACACGAAGGTCCGCAAGAGAGACACCCCAAGAAAGTAGGAGACTAAGATTTGCCAGCCCCAGTGATACCATATCGCTCGGCGCAATCGTGAAATTCTAGAGAGTTCAGGCTGAGACGCCCACCCTGAAATCCCGAACTGAAGAACTGGCGGGAGTGGCGGGCCCAAGAGACCACCCAGAAGCAGCGACTGGCCGAGGAATCCTCCGCCCTCTTCTGGAACCTCGAACCCGACAAATCAGAGAAGGAGTTGGAGTCAAACCCCAGCGCGGCGGGTCGGCGAACGTCACCCGGGGTCCGAGTAATTGGGGGGCTAGAGCAGGGGCTGACCAACCCGCGTGCCCCGCACCGTCTTTTGCCACTCCCCTAATTGTTGAATCCGCTCAGATGAATCGTGCTGAGGGTGACAACCCGCCCGTAAGCCGAGAGTCTCGGGGCTTACGGTGACCAGCACGACCCATTCGGCATCCTCGAGGGGCCATGGCCCAGGCGGCCTCCTGACCTAAGACCCGTGCTCGGGCCCTCACCGAGAACGCCGTCTGAATGCCCTACCCTCAGCGATCATGAAGCGCTGTCGCGAAGTCGCGGTTGTCGGCAAGCCGGTGCGCTTCAAGACGAGCATCCTGAGGGGCTTCGCAGAATTTCTACTTCGCTTCCACCCGGTCTAAGAAGATTGCCGCAGTCGAGCCGGGGCTTGCTTCACCCGGCTTGGTCGGCTTATTTCGCTTTACGCAAAAGGAGAGCTCGGTGCCGACTCGCAAGCTCACCCGGCGAGGTATTCTCGCGGGAGCGGCCGGTTTGACCGCATCATTATTTGTTCGCGACAGTCGCGCGACGCCCAAACGACATGGATTTGCGATCATCGGCCGAGGGCCGATGGGAGCGGCAGCGGCCCGCCACCTTTCAGCTGCCGCCGAAGATGTCGTCGTCATCGGACCCGAGGAACCGGAGGACTGGTCCCAACAAGAGGGCGCGTTCGCGTCCCACTACGATGAAGGGCGTCAATTCGAGCTAGTGGGCTCGGAGGAAATGATGGTTCATCTCGCGGCTCAGTCTCTGCCGGGCTTTCTCGAAGTCGAAAAGGCCACGGGGATCTCTTTCTATCGCGATCATCCCAATCTAAGAATCGGCCCCGAGGATTTCAGCGACGACCACTATTTCAACTGGGACGGCATGCGCAACGTGAGCAGCGCGTTCGGCGTCGAAGCCATCGACCTGGATGCCGAAGCGCTCGGCAAGAAATTTCCGCAGTTTCGATTCCCCAGCGGCTCGCGCGCTCTTCTCGAACCGAAAGGCGGAATTATCAACCCGCGACGTATGGTTCGAGCGCAGCTCCAGGCCGCCGAAGCGAACGGCGCGAGCATCGTCAATGACGAGGTAGTGGCGCTCAACCCAAGAGCCGGGGACATCGAGCTCCTCACGCGCAGCGGCGGATCCGTGTTCGCAAATCAGGTCCTCGTCGCGACCGGCGCTTTCACGAACGCTGCGAATTTTCTCAAGCGGCGCCTTGCGCTCCATCTCTATGGCGTCACGGTGGTGCTCGTCGAAGCGCCCGGCGACTCGCGTCCCGATTTTCCGACGTTCACCTGTCGATTCGGAAGCGAGAAGAACGCCCAGGTCTGCTTCGCGATGCCGCCTATCCAATACCCGGACGGCCGCTGGTATATCAAGGGCGCGACTGCGAGTTCGGTCAATACGCCGATCGCGAGCGATGCAGCGATCACGCCGTGGTTTCAAGGGAAGGGGCTCGCCGAAGATCCCGATTTAGTCGCGAGCATGCTTAGGCAGCTGCTTCCCGGCTTCGAGCCCGGGCCTGCCCGAGGGCTACCGTGCATCGTTTCATATACATCCACTGCCAGTCCGTATATCGATCGAATCGATGAACGCGTCGGGATCTCTGTTGGCGGAAACGCCTGGGGGGTGATGACGAGTGATGCGATCGGTCGGCTCGCATCGGACATGATGCGGGGGGTACCTTGGTCGGGGAAGCTGGGCGCAGAGCGCTTTCGAGCGAAGTTTGTTTAGCACCGGCATTCGCCCGGCACGGAGACTTCACATGACGCCAAACCCGGACGCCCTGCCCGAAGCCCGCTCTAATGGCCTAGCCTCCACCAACGATTCAATCACCCCTCGAGCGGAGATGACCCCATGATCGATGATTCACGCCTCCCCCTCCACCCTGCCGTGGGCATGACCGGCCGCGTTCTATTCACGCTGATCTTTTTCCTTTCCGGGGTCACCCATTTCACAGACATCGACGGATATACGTCTCTCATGCACGAATCCATTCCCTTTCGAACATTTTGGGTCTTGATCTCCGGCGTGGTCGAACTCGCGGGTGCCGCAATGATTCTATTCAACCGTGGCGCACGACTCGGAGGCTGGCTCATCGCCCTCTTCCTCATCCCCGTCACCTTCACAGTTCACGGCTTCGAAATGGTGACCACCGAAAGCGCAGAGATGCAGGCGATCCAGATGTCGTTCTTCTTGAAGGGGCTGGCGATGACCGGGGGCGCACTCTTGATCAGTCAATTCGGAGTGCGGCAAGACCGCAAGTAGGAAAACATCGAACGGGCTACCGCCGATCCATGATCTCAAGCCGAGAAGTTTCGAAAACGTATCCGGCGACATCGACTCATGGTCAAGGCCCCGCCACGGCGTTCCCCATAGGGACTTGATATAGCCGCCCGTACCCGAACGTTGTGTTAAATCCCTAGGGGGAGCTCCTTGACGGGCGGTACGCCGCCACTCGCACCCACGGTGCCATTGCAGGGATTTCCGATGGTGGCGCGCACGCAAAGTCGTTGAACGGCGGCTATTGGTCAACGGACCTCATCTCCTGGTTCGCGCGCGATGAAAAAACTTTCACTTGAGCAACTTCACCGCCAACTGAGTGCGCGCCCTGCTGACGTGATGGGGCTCGCAGATCGCGGTCGGTTGGAACCGGGCAGGTTTGCCGACATCATGATCTACGATTTGGAGCAGATCGGGTATAAGGCCGGTCACTATGACGTCGTTGACGATCTGCCGGGGGGAGATTGGGGGTATTTCGTGCATGCTCAGGGCATCCGCCAGATTCTTGTGAATGGCGTCGAGACGTATCAAGACGGTGAACCGACTGGCCAACATCCCCGGCCGGCCCCGGCTCGACCGAGCGGCAGAAGAGCGTGCCCCAAGCCCGGAAAGCCCGGCCAGCAAGGAAGAAGGAAGCGAAAGTTGGGGCCAGGAGCCCCGCCCGACCCCAGATTCCATTTGCTACCCTCGGCGCTTCCCCAACTCAAGGAGTACCCCCCATGTTTCGCAGCAAGCGTTTCATCATCGTTCCCTTCGTCAGCCTCGGGCTCGTCCTGGGCGGTTTTTCTCTCGCACAGGCTGAGCACCACATGGCGGAGGAAGTGAAGGACAACTCGAAGGAGGCCTGGGACAACACAAAAGAAGGGACCACCAAGGCCTATGAAGCTACGGAGGACGGCTCGAAAAAGGCCTACGAAGCCACCAAAGACGATTCGGAGAAAGCTTGGGACAAAACGAAAGAAGGCAGCACCAAGGCCTATGAGGCCACCAAGGACGGAACCACCAAGGCATACGACGCCAGCAAGGAGGGCGTTGGCAAGGCCATGGAGAAGACCGGAGCCGGTCTCGAGAAGGCCGGCGACAAGATGTAACGACGCGCCGAAGGCGCGTTCCATCATTCGATCCGGCTCGGGCTCTCCCGCACGCAGTCCGAGTCGCCCGCGACAGAGCTCCCCTAGGGATTTAACATAACGCCCAGACTCGGACATTGTGCTGGAAAGCAGCTTGTAT
>CAWVXN010000351.1:0-3954 GCA_963933695.1 uncultured Myxococcales bacterium
TCCTCGTACGAGACCCCGCCGAACTTCATGGCCAGTTGCGCCATCTGCTCCTGACGCGGCGTATCGATGCGCTCCGGCAACAGGTTGTTGATTGTGACATTGTGCTTGACCGCTTCCCCCGAGATCGACTTGCAGAGCGCTGTAAGTCCCGTGCGTGCCGCTGTCGAGAGTCCCATGGGCCCCTTCGGTGTCTTCACCATGGCACTCGTGATATTCACGATTCGCCCGAAGCCCCGCTCTTTCATTCCCGGAAGCAAACCCCTGATCATGAGCACCGGCGCTAGCAAATTCGCCTCCAGGGCGGCCAGCCACTGCGCGTGATCCCAGTCCTCGAAGCGACCGGGCGGCGGCCCGGCATTGTTGTTCACGAGAATATCGGCATGGGGACACGCCTCTATGAGTCGCTCGCGCTCGCTCTGGAGATTGAGGTCGGCGACGATGGGCGTGACGCTCACGCCACTTACGTCGGCGATCTCCCTGGCGGTATTTTCGAGCTTCGCCTTGTCGCGACCGTTTATTACGAGGGATACGCCCTCCCGGGCGAGCGCCTCGGCGCACGCCCTGCCGAGGCCCTGGCTCGATGCGCAGACAATTGCCTTCTTTCCTCGAATTCCAAGGTCCATACGCGACTCCTCGAGCCATTTGGGCCGCTGATGTCCGCCGGGCTGTTCAAAAGGGCTGAGCGAGACCGTAATATAAACCCGGGTGTCAGGCGAGTCAGCTGGGTCCGGGCCAAAGGCTCCCTGGGAATTTTCGCGAACCGGCACTCGCCCTCAGCCGGACTCGAGTCCCGGATCACGACTCATCCGGGCATCCACTCCTTCCTTCGGGCACATCCACCGGATACTATTACGCCGTTGACCACCTCGTTTCCCGAGAGGACACAAAAATGAACGGTGCCGAGAGCCTGCTCCGATCCCTGGTCTCGGCCGGGGTTGAACTCTGCGTAACGAACCCCGGCACGTCGGAAATGCATTTCGTCGCCGCACTCGATCGCGTGCCAGGAATGCGCGCTGTTCTCGGGCTCCAAGAGAACGTTGTGACGGGCGCCGCGGACGGCTACGGGCGAATGGCCGACAAGCCAGCGTCCACCTTGCTTCACCTGGGGCCCGGTCTTGCCAATGGTCTCGCCAACCTCCACAACGCGCGCCGCGCTCACACGCCCATCGTGAATGTGATTGGCGACCATGCCACGGGGCACCGCCACTTGGACGCCCCGCTCACCTCGGATGTAGAGGCCGTCGCTGCGCCCTTCTCCCACTGGGTGCGGACTTCCAGTAGCTCTCGTGCGGTGGGCCGGGACGCAGCCGAGGCCGTGGCGGTCGCGAGAACGGCCCCGGGGAAAATCGCGTCCTTGATCCTGCCGGCTGATACCTCGTGGAACGAGCCGGGTGTGCCGGCCCAGTCACGCGCGATTCCCGACCGACCCCTTCCTCCGGACGAAACAATCGATGCGATCGCAAGGCGTCTACAGAAGAGCGAGCGCCCCGCCCTGCTCATGAACGGCCGTGGGCTTCGAGAGGAAGCCCTGGGACTGGCTGCAGCCATCGCTGAAGCCACCGGGGCGCGCCTCCTGTCCGACACCTTCTACGGCCGCCTCGAGCGCGGGGGCGACCGTGCCACAATCGCCCGCTTACCCTACTTCCCAGAACAAGCGGCCGCGGTTCTTGCGGATGTCACCGACCTTGTGCTCGTCCACACCAAGGCGCCCGTCGCTTTCTTCGCCTATCCCGACCGACCCAGCGAGCTTGTCTCGGCGAGCACAAAGGTATCGACCCTCGCAGAACTCGAGGAAGACGCAGAGGGGGCGCTCCGCGCCCTGGCCGAGCGACTGGGTATCCGCAGTACCGAGCGCGGGAAGCATCGCGCGTCCACGGTAATTCCTGGGAAGCCCAGCGGAGAACTCAACCCCCTCACCGCCGCCCAAGCAGTCGCGGCAACCCTGCGTGAACATACAATCGTGGTCGACGAGGCGGCGACCTGCGGATTCGCCATGCTCGACGTCACCGCACCGGCTCCGGCCCATGACTGGCTTGCGCTCACAGGCGGAGCGATTGGCATGGGGATCCCGGTCGCGACGGGCGCCGCGCTTGCGTGTCCCGAGCGAAGGGTGCTGAATTTACAGGCCGACGGTTCGGCGATGTACAGCCTCCAGGGCTTGTGGACCCAGGCGAGTGAAGGCCTCGACGTGACGACAGTCCTGCTCGCCAACCGGAGCTACGCGATCCTGAACGCGGAGCTCGAACGCACCGGCGCCGCCCCCAGCAAGGAGGCACAAAGACTCTTCGATCTCGGTCGGCCGGAGATCGGCTTCGCGACTCTTGCCCGGGGGATGGGCGTGCCTTCAGTGCGCGTCCAAGACGCAGAGTCGCTTGCTCGCGAACTTGAGGCCTCCTACGACGAGCCGGGGCCGCGCCTGATTGAGGCCGTCCTGTAACCCTCAGTCCTCCCCGTAACCAACCCAGGGTAGGTACTGACCGTTCGCTGTCGGGGATCTCTCTCCGTCAAGCCCAGAACTCGCCCAAAGTGGGCCCGCCCCAAGTCCCCTTTGGAGCCGCGAAAGCACTCACTTTGAAAACTAGAGGTTGTACCCGCTCTCCTCGTGAAGAGCGACATCGAGTCCCAATGACTCGTCCTCTTCCGAAACGCGCAAACCCACCAAGACATCCACCAGCTTAAGAAGTGCGAAGCTCGCGATCCCGGCCCACAAGGCGGTCACAGTGGCCGCAAAGATCTGAACCCCGACCTGGGAAACGATGTCCAACCCCTCTTGGTTGCCCCCCAGAATGGCCGCACCAAATATTCCCGCCATGACCGTCCCCAGGAAGCCTCCCACTCCGTGTACCCCAAAAACATCGAGACTGTCGTCGTAACCGAACTTCCTTTTCATGGCCGTGGAAGCGAGGTAGCAGAGAAGGCCAGCGCTGAAGCCAATGGCAAGCGCTCCGAGGGGACCCACCACCCCAGCGGCCGGCGTAATCGCCGCCAAGCCCGCGATCGCCCCGGTTGCAATCCCGAGAACGCTGGGTTTTCCGTATTTGCGCCACTCGATGGCCATCCACGTCAGCGCGGCAGTGGAGGCCGATATCTGGGTCACCGTGATCGCCATGGCCGCAGCCCCGTTGGCACCCAGGGCCGACCCGCCATTGAACCCGTACCAGCCCACCCAGAGCATCCCCGTCCCGGTCACACACATAGTCAGGTTATGGGGCGGCATGGGGGTTCTTGGATAACCGCTGCGAGGCCCAACCATGATGCAGGCCACCAGAGCCGCCACCCCGGCGGTCACGTGGACAACTATCCCTCCGGCAAAATCAAAGACGCCCAGATCGGCAAAGAATCCGCCCTCCCCCGCCCAAGTCATATGGCAGATCGGAGCATAAACGAACACGAGCCACAGGGAGGAGAAGATCAGCACGGCGGAAAAACGCATGCGCTCGGCGAAGGCACCGACAATCAGGGCCGGCGTGATGATCGCGAAAGTGCACTGGAAGGCGAAAAATAGGACCTCAGGAATCGTTCCGGACAGGGTGTCCGCGTTGACTCCAATTAATCCCACGCGCCCCAACCCTCCGATGAAGGAATTGAGGGTGGTCTGCCCAGCGACCATTCCACTTGTGTCGAAGGCAAGGGAATAGCCGAACAGCAGCCAAAGAACTGTCATCAAGGCCGTGAGTGCTAGGCACTGCATCAGGACCGAAAGCACATTCCTGGTTCGAACCAGTCCTCCGTAGAAAAGAGCCAGCCCGGGAATCGTCATGAAGAGAACGAGGGCAGTCGAGGCCAGGACCCAGGCGGTATCCCCCGTGTCGAGTCCGTCGTCGGCCACCGCCGCAGCCGGCGCCAGCAGCGACATCAGCGCCGTCAGCCCAGTCAGCCCAGCGCGAGGCACCAGGGCCTTCACGAGGAAAGAAAATCGGGACAGCGGCACAGAGGTGGCGATCACTCGGGGTC
>CAWVXN010000352.1:0-3942 GCA_963933695.1 uncultured Myxococcales bacterium
GAATCCCCACGATCCTCAAGCTGAACAATTCCGATTCGCTCTGGTCGGATGCCGACCCGAAGCCGGCAATCACCGGAAGTGTCGAAGACGCGCTGCGCCTGGGTTGTGCGGCGGTGGGCTTCACGATCTATCCCGGCTCATGCTACCGCAACGAGATGTACTCCGAATTCCAGGAAATTGCCGAAGACGCCAAGGCGAGTGGTCTGGCTGTGGTCTTGTGGAGCTATCCGCGTGGCGCAGAACTTTCGAGCAAGGGCGAAACAGCCATCGATGTCGTCTCCTACGCGGCGCAGATCGCAGCACAACTGGGCGCCCACATCATCAAGGTCAAGCCGCCCACAGCGGAAATTGAGCAGAAGGCCGCGCGCAAGGTCTACGAAGAGCAGAACATAGACATCTCCAGCCTGCCCGAACGCATCGCCCATGTGATCCAATGCGCCTTTGCGGGTCGGCGGATCGTGATCTTTTCCGGGGGTGCAGCCAAGGACAAGGAAGCGGTTCTCGAAGAGATTCGCGGAATCGCCGAGGGGGGTGCCTTCGGCAGCATCATGGGACGCAACTCGTTCCAACGACCGAAATCCGAAGGGATCGAACTTCTCCAGAGTGTCATGGACATCTACAGCGACCAGGCCTAGCCAGCAGATCTAGCGAGCAGAGCTAGAACCGGAGAGTCTCAAGCCTCATTTTTCTTCGGCAAGCCTTGAGAGAACGCCGTCCATTCTCCGCAGGTAACCGCTCGTGATCACTTGTCCGAGCCAGTGGGCAAGCAGCGGCTTCGCCACCCGCAGGTATGAAAAGGCGGATTTCGAAACCTCGAGCAGGCTGGTCTCCTCGTGGGTCTGAGCCGATTCCAATGGGAGCATGCCGGTAACGCTTCCCAGTCCTCCCAATATCGCACCGGGACCTACTTTCCCCAGGCGAATCTCGCGCCCAGCACGAATCGGTAGAGTCAATTCCACGCTGCCCTGGCGCACGATGAAAATCGAATCGTCCCCGGGTGCCTGGGCTTCGTGCCGCTGGTAGATGAACCGGCCACGCGGCACAACGCGCATTCGAGTCGTTTGGGCGATCGCCATTGCGTCGTCGAGGCTCGCCCCTTCCTCCCGCAAGGCCTCGTAGAGGAAGCCTCCAATTTCGCGGCCTGTCTTGTCGACTACGTCCCAAAGCGAGGCCACCTCTGCCGGTAGGAGGCCAACGAATACGGCTCCCGTCAGGACCGCATCATCGAGTCCCTGGGTGGTCTGCCATTTGCCCTCGATGTTGAATCGGGTACGGCCCTCGGGAAGTGTCAGGGTCACGCTACGAAGGGAGTCGAGTGCAACCCGGGAAGCCGTGGCAAAGCATAGTCCGCCAGTACTGATATCCCGAGCACTCGCCCGCAAGGGCGCATCAAAACCTGGGCTGTGAATTTCCACCGGAAAGTCCGCTGCGACGCGCGGAGCCTCACGCAACTCCAGCACTGCTGCCGCGGCCTGTGCCGCATCGAGTTCCGGACCGGGGTTGTTGGAGCGGCGACTCGCCATTGAAATCTCCCATGAATCAGTTCAAGCACGCAAACCCGAGAATACACAAGGTACTTCGGTGCATTGTGCGGGTGACTATAGGGAGAGAAGCGGGAAAAGGCCTCTAGGCGACGACATGGCCCTCTCTAATCGCTAAACGGACCAGTTCTGAGACTTTCCTGGCCCCTAGCTTTCGCATCATATTCGTCCGGTGGGTTTCAACGGTCCGGTGGGAAACGCCCAGTTCCAGTGCAATCGCCTTGCTCCCCAAACCCTCGGCGATCCCAATCAACACCTCCAACTCTCGGGCCGACAGCCGCTCGGTCATGCGGTCCTCAGCGGCCGGATCCACCTTCAACGGGTTGCCGGGGGCCTGCTTCGTATCCTGAAGCAATGGTGTCACGTAGGTTCCGCCCCCGCTGACCTGCTCCATGGCATCGAGGATTTCATCGATCGCCCCGGTCTTCAGCACGTAGCCCCGAGCCCCGGCCCGCAGCGCAGATTCCACGCAACTCCGGCTGTCGTGGGCTGAAACCATGACCACATTCTCGCACCAGTGGTTTCGGACGATTTCTTCGGTTGCCCCGATTCCCGAACCTCCGGGGAGTTCGATATCCATGAACACCATGTCTGGCCGTGACGACTCCGCGAGCTTCACGGCTTCGGGCGCCGTGGACGCCTCTCCCACCACCTTCACATCATCGGTTTTCTCGAGAAGCGCCCGCATCCCGGATCTCATCACCGCGTGATCGTCCACAATCAGTACTCGCATCTGATTCCCCTCTCTCTTTTGCTCTTCCGCTTTTAGTTTCTCGCTTCTCGCTCTGGCCTTCCGCGCAGCCGCAGCCAGGTCGCCAAAGGCTGGGCCGCAAGAGTTCCCACTCATCTCCGGTCGAGCAACGGTCGACCCTCTACCGATCATCTGCCGATCGCCTACCCGAAACCGCCGGTCCCGGTGGCGCCTCTTGGGGACGTCCGAATCCACGTCCTTCGATCAAGGAGTACACCGCAAAATCCGCACTCACGAAACCGGGCGATACCCCGACAGCGGCGAACTTTAATGCCCAGCCGGCGAACCAGTAACTCCCCAAAGCAATCAGGTGTCGGAGACAGAGCCCCCCAATGACGAGTCGAGCTTACCTTCGAGTTTCTCCTGGATGGCCTTCCTCCGCTCCACGAGCTCTCGATGAGTGAGAGATTCGGTCTCCCCACTCACGCCCATTGACGCCTTGAGACCGTCCAGATCGACGTGGGTTCTCGACGGATCGAATCCAATTTGTCCGGTGATTGCCTCGGCGTGATGCGAAGCAAAGTGCCCGTAAATACGGACAAACTCGGCGAACATATCAAGATCCGGCGCCAGTTCCGCCACGGCTCCGTCGAAGAAGAGCATGTTCTTTGCGTAAAGCATCAAGGGTTTGGGCAACCGGGCGCCCTCCCCGAGCAATCCCTTGAGAATCGTCTGAATCTGGAGGGCAATTTCTTCGCCAGTCATTCGCATAGGGTCGCGAACCGGCTGATCGGCCCCCAGAAGAACGATCAGTGCATCGAGGTCCACCTGGGGATCCAACGCGCCCAGGTCTCTAAAGGCCGCCAGCTGGCCTCGTAGATCGTTCACCGCACCGGCCATCATGATTCGCAAAAAAGCCGATCGCTGTTGTTCGTCCAAACGAGCGGTCATCCCATAGTCCAGCAAAGCAACCCGCCCATCGGACATGACGAAAAGATTGCCCCCATGAAAGTCCCCGTGAAAAACACCGTAAATCATCGCGCCTTCAAGAAAGGCAATCATCATTGAATGAAAAACCGCCTCGGTGTCGATCCCGGCTTCCTTCATTCCGCTGACGTCGTCGTAACTAAAACCTTCCAGGCGTTCCATCACGAGCACCCGTGCAGTGACCCACCGGGGATGCGGCCGTGGGACCACGACGGCGCCCTGGCCCGCGTCGGCAAGCACCCGGGCAATATCGATCATGTTCTCGGCTTCGAGACGAAAATCCAGTTCTTCGACGATGGTTTCGGCAAACACCTCCACCAGCACCGGCGGATTCGCCAAGGCCGCAACAGGGATCTTGCCCACCAGGCGCGGCGCGACCCAGGCCATGGCGGCCACATCTCGCTTGACCCAGTCGGCGACTTCCGGGCGCTGCACCTTCACGACTACTTCTTCGCCCGTCTGAAGCCGCGCGCGGTGAACCTGGGCGATGGATGCAGCGGCCAATGGGACAGAATCAAACTCCGTAAAAACCGCCTCTATGGGTTGGCCCAGTTCGGACTCCACCACCCGGCGAATCGCCTCGAAGGGCACGGCGGGCACCTGATCTCGACACTTCTTGAACTCCTCTACGAGTTCTTCGGGAAACAGTCCACGACCCGATGAAATAATTTGACCGAGCTTGATATAGGCCGGGCCGAGGGTTTCAAAGGCTCTCCTGAGGCG
>CAWVXN010000353.1:0-3916 GCA_963933695.1 uncultured Myxococcales bacterium
CTGCTCTCCTTGGTGGATCGCGACATTACTGGCAAGGCGGCGCAACTCTCTCTCGATCGGGCGGGCATAACGGCCAACAAGAACATGGTGCCCTTCGATCCCCGCAAGCCCATGGTGACTTCCGGGGTGCGTATCGGGACTCCGGCGGTGACCACCCGCGGAATGCGAGAGCCCGAAATGGTGTTGGTGGCCGATCTCCTGCACCGCGTGCTTCAGAATCCCGGCGATGTCGAAGGGCTCGACCGTATTCGCGGCGAGGTCGAAGCGCTGTGCCGACGGTTCCCCCTCTACGTACATCGCTGGAGCGATTAGGGCTGAATCGTGCACTGTCCATCGTGTGGCGATGAGTCGACTCGTGTGATCGATACGCGTGTCGGTCGCGACGGAGACGAAATTCGGCGTCGGCGGGAGTGCGAGGAGTGCGGTCGCCGTTTCACGACCCGAGAGCGTCTCGAAGTCTCGCTCCCCCAGGTTGTCAAGCGGGACCAGCGCCGGGAGGCCTATGCCCGTGAAAAATTGCTGGCGGGCATCATGAGCGCTTGTGTGAAGAGGCCGATTTCCGTGGACGCCATCGATCGGTTGGCGGACCGGGTCGAAGCCTGGCTCCATGAAGGGGGCGGGAGAGAGGTTTCGAGCCGAAGTATCGGTGATCGGGTGATGGAAGGTTTGAAGTTACTCGACGCCTTGGCCGCGATTCGATTCGCATCGGTCTATCAAGACTTTGGAAGCACAGCGGACTATGCGGCCTTCATCGAGGGCCTGGACCGAGAGCCGGAGGATCAATGAGATGAAGGATCTCACTGTCGTTGAGGCGCACATGAAGCTGGCTTTGGAGAGCGCTCGGCGAGGAGCGGGCAAGACCTTTCCCAATCCGAGCGTCGGTGCGGTGGTCTGGAAGGGATCCCAGGTGCTCGGTCGAGGCGTGACTCGCCCGCCCGGTGGGCCCCATGCCGAAGTGGTGGCGCTCGAGACCGCGACTCGCCGGCATGGGGACCGTGCGGTTCGGGGCGCCTCCATGGGGGTCACCCTCGAGCCCTGTTGCTTTCAGGGCCGTACAGCGCCGTGTACCCGGGCGATTATCGAGGCCGGATTGCGGCGGGTTTATGTCGGGTGCCGAGATCCCCATTCTCGGGTCTCGGGTCGAGGCATCGCAAAATTGCGTCGGGCGGGGATTGAGGTCGAGGTGGGGACAGCCGAAGCGGCTTGCCGAGAGCACCATCGCGGGTTTTTCTCGGTGTGCGAGCGGGGCCGACCCTTCGTGACCTTGAAATTGGGCTCGACCCTCGATGGGCGCATCGCCACCGAGTCCGGGGAATCCCGCTGGATCACCGGCCCCCAGGCTCGCGGGCTTGTGCATCGCATGCGCGGGCGAAGCGACGCCGTGATGGTGGGTTCGGGTACGGCCCTGGCCGACGACCCGGCGCTCACCGCTCGCCGAGGGGAGAGGGTGGTCAGCCGCCCGGTTCGCGTTCTGGTGGACTCGCGGTTGCGCGTTCCGGCCGCCGCACGGCTCTACAGCGACGACGAGGGCGCCCGAACCCTGGTTATGACTCGAAAGGGCGCTCGGGGGCGTCGCTCCGTGGCGGCCACCGGGGCAGAGTTGCTCGACTTACCCGGGTCGCCCGGTGCGATGGACCTCACCGCCGGGATGCGAGCCTTGGCCGAGGCGGGCTTGACGACGGTGCTGGTCGAGGGCGGTGGGGGACTCGCCGGGGCGCTTGTGCGCGAGGATCTGGTTGACGAGATACACTGGATTCTGGCGCCGGTTCTACTGGGCCGGGAAGGGCGTCCAGCTCTGGGCAGTCTCGGGATTCGGGCGTTGGCGCAGGCGCCGAAGCTCGAGTGGGTCGGGGTGGGTCGCCTGGGTGACGATATTCATATCACGGCACGCCGGCGGGTGGGTCACGGAGATAACAAACAGTGAACGTGTACCCCTCGGATCTGGATGCCAGTGGATTGAGTTTTGCAGTGGTGGTTTCCCGCTTCAATCATCTGGTCAGCACGGCTTTGCTCGAGGGCTGCGAGCGGGTCCTCCTTGAGCGCGGGGCCGAGGCGACGGCGATCGACGTGGCCTGGGTGCCCGGGGCCTTTGAAATCCCCTTGGCCGCGCGTGTGCTGGCCACCAGTGGGCGGTACGCAGGGATTATCGTGCTGGGTTCGGTCATCCGCGGGGGCACGCCCCATTTCGACTATGTCTGTATTGGGGTGACGGATGGGGTGCGAGAGGTCATGCGCGATACGGGAATTCCTGTGGCCTTTGGAGTCCTCACCACCGACGACATCGACCAGGCACTGGCGCGTTGTGGGGGCGAGCACGGGCACAAGGGCGAAGAGGTGGCGCTGGCCGCCATCGAAATGGCTCGCTTGTGCCAGCGGGCTGGACAAGCGCCCGGGGAAAGTGCTTAGTGCAAGAATCGGATCCAGTTTCTTCCCGCCGTAGGGCTCGAGAAGTGGCTCTTCAGGTTTTGTACGCCATCGATCTCGGCAGCAGGCACTCGCCTCCCGGCGATCCGGTGATCCCGGGTGCGTCCGGCGGCGAGGCGGATGGGGAGGCCGGAGAACAGTCCGGGCGTTCGCCCTCGTCCCCGATTTTCGACGCCGTGGCGGCCAATTTCGAAACGCCCGAGGGCTCGCGAAGTTTCGCCCGGGAACTCGTGGAGCAGGTCCAGGGGAATCTCGTCCAAATCGATCAATCCATCAGTCACCACTCGGCGAATTGGCGAATCGAGCGGATGGCAGCCGTGGACCGAAACATTCTCCGCCTGGGCACCTATGAACTCGTCCACACGACAACGCCGGTCGGCGTGATCCTCAACGAGGCAGTGGATCTGGCCCGGCGCTTCGGCAACGATCCATCGCCGTCTTTTGTGAACGGAATCCTCGACGCGGTGGCCCGGGGCGTGCGAGAGTGTGAGCCATGAAAACCCGCTTGGAGATCGGGCTGGACAGCCTCCCTCTGGATGCCATCGAGGCAGAGGTGGTGGTGGCGGGTTTCTTCCTGGAGGACCGGCCCCTACGCGGGGGCGCCGGCCGGGTGGACTGGCGGCTCTGCGGCCGGATCTCACAGATGCTTCTCGACCGCCGCATCAGCGCGGAACTGGGGTCGGCGTCGCTGATGGCGGCCACCCCGGCCTTCAAAGCCCCCCGGATCCTGCTTTTCGGCCTGGGTTCCCGGGCGGATTTCGCCCTCACCGTGGCCCAGGACCTGATGCGGGACGCTTTGGAGCGGTGTCTGGCTCTGGGCCTGCACCGGATCGCGCTGGCGCCACTGGGCATCGGATCCAACGATTTCGTTCGGCACGCCGTGGCGTTGGCAGGCGGCGCCGCCGAGGCCATGGGCAGGGAGGAAGCGACTACCCAGGGGCATGGGGAACTCGACGTTTGTCTCTCGGTTCCAGAAGCGGGGATCGAGACCGCCTCGGAGGCGCTGCAGCACGCGGTGGCCGCCTTCGGAGACAATCGCCTCATGAGCCGGCCCGTTACCCGACGGCAGCATAGACCCGCGCCCCGGGGTGCGGGGGCGCCGCGAGGGCTGCAGCCCATGCGACCTTGATGCGGGGTGGTTCCGGGTCGATCTTGATGCCGGGTGGTCCCGGGCGGAAGCCTTGGCAGGACACCCTCAAGAATGGCGTTTCCAGGCCGATGGAGATGTTCTGGGCGCGCGCTTCCCCTGAAACCTTCGGGCCAGGTCCTTGGGCACGAGGTTTCTGGAATTTCGGCGACTCGGGGAAGCCTTGTCGGGGCCCGGGCAGATACGAAACCGCTGGGCGATTCTCGGGGAGAAACTAGCGAGCCCCTGGAGCAAGGAGACAGGCCGATGATCGCAGCATGCCCCGAATGCGCGGCCCGTTATCGGGTCGAGGACGCCAAGGTGGGCGCCAAGGGTGCGCGGATCCGCTGCGCGAAGTGTTCCACC
>CAWVXN010000354.1:0-3910 GCA_963933695.1 uncultured Myxococcales bacterium
CCGAATGCCACCCCTTCCACCCCTCTCCACCTCCTATCCACCTCCTATCCACTCCCTATCCAGCCCCTATCCACTCCCTATCCAGCCCCTATCCACCTCCTATCCACTCCCTATGCCCCCTGGGGGAATAATGAGAGGCGGGGAAGGGAGGAAATCTGGCCTCGTGGGCCTGTGAGCCACGAACGAGGCCAAGTTAATGAAGACAAATTCAGTCCTATATTTACAGGACCCATCCGGTCCTCTATTGTCGGGATCCTCTCGACGCCGCGACCGAGGTCGGGCTCGACTCCCGGCACCCTCAATTGAGTCGGGACTCGTTGCATGAGGGCACCGCCTTCAGGGCATCTAGGCATCTAGAGAAGGCATCTAGAGAAGGCATCAAGAGATGGCGTCACTAAGAGGAAGAAGCGCCTTCAAAAGAAGCGCCACTAAAGAAGCGCCACTAAAAAGCACCCGTAATAGCGTCAGCCGAGGCGCGCCTTAATCACGGAGTTTCCCCATGTTTCGTCTCAGTAAGCTCACCGACTACGGGATCGTGATCCTCGCCGAGTTGGCCCTCAGCGCACCCGATGGCGAATCCGTCCCGGCCGGCGACCCCCGGCCCAGCCTGAACGCTCGGGAATTGGCCGAACACGTCGACCTCCCTCTGCCCGTCGTCAGCAAAGTCCTCAAGGCCCTCACCCGAGCCGAGATTCTTGACTCCCAGCGCGGCACCAAAGGGGGCTACTCCCTGGCCCGGAAACCCGAGGACCTGACCGTGACCGAAATGATCGCCGCTCTGGACGGCCCCGTGGCTCTGACCCAGTGCAGCGAGGGTCCGTCGATCTGCGATCACGAAGCCACCTGCGCCATCAAGAGCCCGTGGCAGGTCATCAATGACGTGGTTCAGAACGCTCTGGCCAGTATCACCCTGGCCGATCTCACCAACCCGGGCTTCGCCGCCCAGCATGCCTCCCTGGCCGGATTGGCCGGGCTGCGTGGCCTAGACGACTCGTCATTGAATGAGGAGCTTTGAAATGAGCGCTGAAAACCCCGAACTCGAACGCCTGACTAACGAGGAGTACAAGTACGGCTTCGTGAGCGATATCGAGTCCGATCAGATTGCTCCCGGCCTTTCCGAAGAAGTCGTTCGCCTGATCTCGGCCAAGAAGGAAGAACCCGCTTGGCTGCTCGATTTTAGGCTGAAGGCCCTGGCCCGTTTTCAGGAAATGCTCGAGGAAAAACACCACCCCAGTTGGGCGAAGGTCGATTACCCCGAAATCAACTACCAGGACATCATCTACTACTCGGCGCCCAAGCCCAGCACCGAGGTCGAAAGTCTTGACGAGGTAGACCCGGAACTCCTGCGAACCTATGAGAAGCTGGGTATCTCCCTTCAGGAGCAGAAGCGCCTCTCCGGCGTGAAGGTCGCCGTGGACGCGGTTTTTGACAGCGTATCCGTGGCCACCACTTACCGCGCCGAACTCGAAAGCCAGGGCATCATCTTCTGCTCGTTTTCCGAGGCCGTAAAAAATCACCCGGATCTGATCAAGAAATACTTGGGTAGCGTTGTGCCCTACTCGGACAACTTCTTTGCCTGCCTGAATTCTGCAGTCTTCAGCGACGGATCCTTCGCATACATCCCCAAGGGCGTTCGCTGCCCCATGGAGCTTTCGACGTACTTCCGAATCAACTCGGCGGGCACGGGCCAATTCGAGCGTACGCTCCTCGTCGCCGACGAAGGCGCCTCGGTCAGTTACCTCGAAGGCTGCACCGCACCCATGCGGGACGAAAACCAACTGCACGCCGCGGTGGTCGAACTCGTCGCCCTCGACGATGCCAGCATCAAGTACTCGACGGTTCAAAACTGGTACCCCGGCGACAAAAACGGAGTCGGCGGCATCTACAACTTCGTCACGAAGCGGGGCGCCTGCCGGGGGAAACGTTCAAAGATTTCTTGGACCCAGGTCGAAACGGGATCCGCCATCACGTGGAAATATCCGAGTTGCATCCTCCAGGGAGATGACTCGGTCGGCGAGTTCTACTCCGTCGCGATGACGAATAATTACCAGCAGGCAGATACCGGTACCAAGATGATCCACATTGGGAAAAACACCAAGAGCACCATCATTTCCAAGGGAATCTCCGCCGGACGCGGCCATCAATCCTATCGAGGGTTGGTCAAGATCGGGCGCAAGGCCGAGGGCGCGCGCAACTACTCGCAATGCGATTCGCTTCTGCTCGGAAGTGAATGCGGCGCCCACACCTTTCCCTATCTCGACGTGGAAAACTCAAGCGCCACCGTGGAGCATGAAGCAACCACGTCCAAGATCGGCGAAGACCAGATCTTCTACTGCCTCCAGCGAGGCCTTTCGGAAGAAGACGCCATCTCAATCATCGTCAACGGATTTTGCAAAGAGGTGCTGCGGGAACTCCCCATGGAGTTCGCCGTAGAGGCCCAGAACCTACTCTCACTCAGCCTCGAAGGGAGCGTGGGCTAACCGCCCGCGCAAACAGGGACTCCAGAATGCTCGAAATTAAAAACCTTCACGCCAATGCCGGGGATACTCCCATCATCAAGGGCATCGATCTCAACATCGGTGCCGGCGAAGTCCACGCCATCATGGGTCCGAATGGATCGGGCAAAAGCACCCTCTCGAATGTCTTGGCTGGACGCCCGGGCTACTCGGTCACCCAGGGTGAGGTCCTCTACGCCGGCCAGAACCTGCTGGACATGCCCACCGAGATCAGGGCCCGGGAGGGCGTTTTCCTCGCCTTCCAGTATCCCGTGGAAATTCCCGGGGTCGGCAACAGCTACTTCCTCAAGACTTCGGTGAACGCCATTCGAACCCACCGGGGAGAAGATGAACTGGACGCCATGGATTTTCTCTCGATGTGCGAAGAGAAAATGAAGCTGGTGGAAATGCCGAGCGATCTAATGAGCCGCTCGATCAACGAAGGCTTCTCCGGAGGCGAAAAGAAGCGCAACGAAATTCTCCAGATGCTTCTGCTCGAGCCCAAGCTCTGCATCCTCGACGAGACCGACTCCGGACTCGATATCGATGCCCTTCGAGTAGTCGCCGAGGGGGTCAATGCCATGCGCTCCCCGGATCGCGCGATGCTCATCATTACCCACTACCAACGACTCCTGGACTACATCGTACCCGACCGGGTTCACGTGCTCTCGGGCGGACAAATAGTCCGGTCGGGGGGCAAGGAACTCGCCGGAGAACTCGAAGCCAAGGGCTACGGCTGGATAGGGAGCCCGGAATGAAGGGCGCGGGGAAAACATCCCTAGCCGAGATGTGGATTCACGCCTTTCCAGCGTTCGCGGAAACCGTGAACGACGCCCCCTGGCAACGGGCCCTGCGAGAGGAAGCCCTCGCCTGCTTCGCCGAACTCGGGCTACCCCACACCAAACTCGAGGCCTGGCGCTCCACACACCTGGGCGTGCTGGAACGGATGATGCCCCCGGCGCCCAGTGGTCGGACTCCAGACCCCGAAAGCCTCTTGGCCACGGGCCGAGCGGCCCTGGCCCAGCACCCGCTCCCCGAAGCCATTGGCTCCCGTGCCGTCTTCGTCGACGGACACTATTGCCCCGCGCTTTCTTCCTTCGAGAGCGAAGCATCCCGGGTGCAATTCCAGCCCTTCAACGAACCCACGGAATCCGATCAAGCGATATCAACTCGACCCCCGGGTTTCGGAGAGTTGGCTTCGCCCAAGCAGGATGCCTTTACCGCGCTCAACACAGCCTTCGCCCAGGGCGGCGCACTTCTGAATATCGCGCCCAATCACTTCGAAAAAAAACCGATCCACTTGATGTTCGTCTCGAGCGGTTCCGGCGAACTGGTCTGCCCGAGGCTTCTCATTCGGGCTGGCGAAGGGAGCCGAGCCACGGTGGTGATGGATTTTCTCTCGGGAGCAGAGGAGT
>CAWVXN010000355.1:0-3909 GCA_963933695.1 uncultured Myxococcales bacterium
AGACGAAAGGCGACTTGAACCCGTGCTTGTCTATATGGTGCTCGTCGTCCGCGGGCGTCAAGACCTCGCTCTCATCGATAAAATCCACCCCAAGGGCTTCGAGAACCCGTGCTTCGGCGATATGTCCAATCCGGACCTTGGCCATCACGGGAATCGAGACCGAACGTTGAATGCCCTCGATCATGTCCACGGCACTCATCCGTGCAACACCCCCGTCCCGGCGTATATCGGCGGGAACCCGCTCAAGAGCCATCACAGCGCATGCGCCGGCGTCCTCGGCGACCTTCGCCTGATCGACGTCGGTCACATCCATGATGACGCCCCCCTTGAGCATCTCCGCCAAGCCGATTTTCAACTCGAAGGACTCGGCGCCTCGCCGTGCTTGACCATTTCCATTTTCATTCTTTGCCATGGGGGCTCCTCATTGCCGTATCGCGAATATTGGCTCGCCCGCCTGGCCGTAGGGCCAGAGGCTGAAGTGAGCCGGGGAGCAGACTTTAGTCTAGGCGACGGGCCTGAACAATCCGCCAGTCTGACACCCGGGAGCCCAGGGCCGACCTCCCCCCCGAGACAAGCTCAGCGGTGAGCCATCAAGAGATAGGCAATCAGGAGAACCGCCGCCCACAAGGCCGTCGCTCCGATGGACCAGGGATCTCCGAGTACCCCAGTCGGCGCGTGATGGCCCTCGATATACCGAACCGCGAAGCCCACTCCCTCGAGCACCTTGGTCTGGATTCCGACCTTCACCCGAATCATGCGATCCCCGAAACCCCTGACCAGAGTCGGCAGGGCCTTTCGATAGAGCCAGTCGACGTCGATATTCACCGACTTCAACTCAGCTGGGTAGAGGCCCGTTTTCTGTAGAAAGACGAAAGCCGCTGCCGCGAAGAGCAAAAGCTGCAGTTGATTGACCACATGGGAGGTCGTATAGGGCTCAAAATCGACGGGATAGGGAAGAAGCGAATAGAGAAGATCCGGAGCGACCCCGAACGCGATGCAAAGAAACGCTGCGCACCCCATGGCGACGAGCATGTTGAGAGGAGCCTCTTTGCAACGAATCCCGCTGTCGTGGCCGAAGAACGTGAAGTAGGGAACCTTGATTCCCGAATGGAGGAAGACCCCCGCTGAGGCGCACAGGAGAACCAGGAAAGTCAAAGTATGATGGCTCTCGGCCACAGAGGCCAAAATAAGTGACTTGGAGATGAAGCCACAGAAGAGGGGGAAGGCCGAAATCGAAGCAGCACCAATTATGCAGAAAGTCGCTGTCAAGGGCATGGACTTGTAGAGCCCACCCAACTCCGACCCCTTGATGGTTCCGGTCCGATAGAGGACCGCCCCCGTGCACATAAAGAGAAGTCCGGTGTAAATAGTGCAGATGAAGGCATGGGCGACCGTACCATTCAGAGACATCTCAGTGCCTATCCCTATGCCCACGACCATGAACCCCAACTGGTTGTTGAGGCTATAGGCAAGTACCCGGCGAAAATCATCTTCGACGATCGCATACAGGATCGGCAACACGGCCATCAGTGCACCGATGGGCACCAGAATTTCGGTACCCGGAAAGCTACGAGCCAGGGCATAAATCGCCAACTTAGTGGTAAAAGCCGAAAGAAAAACCGTTCCCGTTACTGTGGCCTCGGGATACGCATCCTGGAGCCAGCCATTCAGCAGGGGAAACCCTGCCTTTACACCAAATGCAAGGAAGATGAGTGTCGTCCCTGTGCTCACCACCCCAAGTACACCAAATTGAAGCGAACCGGTGTCGGCAACGTGCAGAATTGTCCCCGCCAAAAGCAGGACCCCAGAGCCCACTTGAATAATCAGGTAACGAAGGCCTGCCCGGTAAGATCGCTCTGTCCGCCGCGCCCAGATCTGAAAGAGCGATGCAACTGCGGTCAATTCCCAAAACACAAATAGGCTGATCAAGTCTCCTACGAAGAGCGCCGCTACTGCCGCCCCGGCGTAGATGAGTCCGGATACAAGCTGAACCGTGTCCTTTACATGCAGCGCAAATACGACACTGAGGAACGAAGCAATATAGAAAACGTAAGCGAATACTTTGCTGAGTTCATCGACTCGAACAAGGGTCAATTCATAATTGAACATCTGGACGGAATAAACGAAACCCACCGGAAGCATGGCCACCTGGACGAAACCCAACACCGGGAGCACCAGCATGTAGGCTTGCCGAACCCTGCCTCGGAGCAGCGGTACAAGAACTGCGCCCAAGATCAAAATTAGCCCCGGCGGGGCCCCTTCAATCATAGTAATCCTCGCCCCGCTTGAGGATCCGCCGAAGCAGTGTGGCCCCAAGAACAAAAGCAACGCAGGAGGAGAAGCCCAAAATGGCATAGGAGCCGGGGAAATTCTCCCAGGAATAGTGGCCATGTTTTTCGTAGACGAGATCTCCCGCGACAACGAGCAAGCAAAGTATCGCGAGTACGCGAATAAGTTTCTTGACGCTGCCAGGGCGATCAAGCCAATGAGAGGATTGGCCGACTTCTTCCTTCATTTTATCCACTTAGCCTCATGCCCTGAAGAAGCCCGAGAATATCCGGCGCGTAGAAAAAGAGAACCACACATCCCGCTGCCGTGGCACATAGAGGCGCCACGCACAAAAGAGGTGCCTCATGGATTTTTGACCAGAATCCCTTAACGGGGAGCCCCAATCCATCGCCCTCGGACTTCGAATTCTCTACCGGGTCGGAACTCGGAGCCAGAAAGAACGCTCGCCCAACCACAGGCATCAAGTAGCCGATGCTGAGCAAGGAACTGACCATCAAGACACCCACGAAGACCAAATGGTGGCCCTCCGCAGCCCCCAGGGCGAGGTACCACTTGCTCCATGCACCTCCTGTGGGAGGCAAGCCGATTATGCTCATGGAGCCCACAAAAAACGCGGCTAGGGTAAAAGGCATTGTCCGACCCAGTCCATCCATCTCGCTGACGTTTTTCTTATGAGAGGCGACGAAAATCGCCCCGGCGCAGAAGAACAGCGTGATCTTGCCCATGGCGTGCATGGCAATATGCATCCCGCTGCCGAAGACACCCGTGGCCGTGGCCAGCGCCCCTCCTAGCACGATGTAGGCGAGTTGACTGATAGTCGAATAAGCAAGCCTCGCCTTGAGATTATCCTTCGTGAATGCGATCAACGAGGCCGCCAGCAGGGTGAAGGATGCGGCGTACATAAGCCAAATCGAAGCCCCGGTTTCAGACAAAAAATCTATCCCGAAAATGTAAACGATGACTTTCACCACCGTGAAAACACCGGCTTTCACGATTGCCACTGCATGGAGAAGCGCGCTGACCGGAGTGGGCGCCACCATCGCTGCAGGCAGCCAACGGTGAAAGGGCATCAGTGCAGCCTTGCCCGTCCCAAAGACGTAAAGGCCCAGGAGCACGGCGACAAGTGGCCCATCTACCCGCCCGGCCAGGATACCGCCAGGACTGAACTCGAGAGTCCCGGTCAGCTTCCAGGTCCAGATGATGGCAAGAAGCAGGAAGAGGATCGACGTGGTGAGCAGGATCCCGAGATAGGTCCTGCCAGCGGCTCGCGCCTCGTCGTTGCCGTAGTGCGTCACCAAGGGATACGTGGAAAGGGTCAGGGCTTCGTAGAAGAGAAAGAGCGTAAAGAGATTGCGCGCAAACGCGATCCCCAATGCTGCAAAAATTGCCAGCGCGAAACAAACAAAGAAACGCGTCTGGTTCTCTTCTCCGTGCGCCCGGCAGTAGCCGATGGCATAGAGAGCTGTGGGGATCCACAGACCCGTAGCCACCAATCCATAGAGCATACCCAGAGGTTCCACCTCAAAAGCCAGCGCCACACCGGGCATAACGTCGAGAACGGTCAGGCCCGGGCGATCTCCCGCCAATACCCCGGGCACCAGGCTCAGAACGACGCCAAAA
>CAWVXN010000356.1:0-3900 GCA_963933695.1 uncultured Myxococcales bacterium
TCTCGAGTCTGATGTCACCCGAGTAGCGAGCCTTACCGGGGGTAGGCCTTCGGGACCCCGTTGCTGAGGGACACGCGCATTTGGCGTTTCATTCTCCAGATTCATTTCGCTAGGATTGCCCGATGCTAAGACGCCTTGGTGGATACTTGTACCCACGGAAGGAACCCGCTCCCCCAGCGAGCCGCAAACTGGAGCGCGAGGGCTATGCGGTGATTCGTCAAGCCTTTGGTCCCCGGGCCATCGCGCCCCTGCGCCGCGAGATCCTCGACATCTATGGGGCACAGCCTCCCGATGGCCGAGCACAGATCGATGGCGAGTATTTTCGTTACGAGATGTTCAACAAGAGCCCCCGCGCCCAGAAGATGGTCGCCCGGCGTGAAATTCTTGACGTCATCGAACCACTGCTCGGCGAGGATTGTCACCTCATTGCCAACACGTGTTGGCGCAATCCCGCCGATTCGAAGAGCCGTCGCGGGGGGGCGTGGCATATCGATGCCGGGCCCCACGTTCCCCGCGCGAAAGGAACCCAATGGCCGGCGAAGATTCCTTATCCGATCTTCGCGATCGGTTGCCACATCTTCCTCGAAGATTGCCCGATCGAATGCGGGCCCACCGGCGTGATTCCCCGGTCCCACAAGTCGGGAAGGCCGCCGCCCGTCCGCCGGCTGATGGAGGAATCTTTGACGTGGGACTCGATGGGGGTGAAGCCTCTCACCGCAAAGGCCGGTGATGTGGCCTTGTTCGTCTCGGATGTTTGGCATCGTCGGCTGCCGGCTCGGGTCGGCGACTCGGGGCGTTTCTTCCTGCAGGCCCACTATGGCCGACGCGACATCGCCCAGCGCATCAAACCGACCCAGGCGGTTCACCACATCGATGCCAGTGCCAAGGCGCGAATCAGGTCCGCCCGGGAACGCCGGCTCCTCGGAATTCATCCGCCCGGCTTCTACGACGGATGAGCTTGAGCACGCTGGTTTTCCGTTGGCGGACGCCAAGGGTTTGCGGCACTCGGGCGGGGATGAACTAGAGATCGCCGGTTAGGCAGTTCCCCCAGGAGGTTGAAGTGCCGGGCAAAAAAAACGCCGAGAGCGAGCTTGCCTCCGACTTGGCCCGAAGAGACGAGGAAATTCGCCTCGCGACGGTGGGCGAGAGAGCCCCCTTGAACAGCACGATCCATTTGGCGGCCTACGACCCCACCTGGCCCGGGACGTTCACCCGGGAAGCTGTCCGGATCAGGGAGGGGCTCGGCGGAAAAGTACTGCTGCTCGAGCATGTCGGGTCGACCTCGGTGCCCGGATTGTGCGCGAAGCCTGTCATCGACATGCTGCTGGCCGTAGAGAACTCAGCCGATGAAGCATCCTATGGACCGGCCTTGGAATCCGAGGGGTACGCACTTCGAATTCGCGAGCCGGACTGGTTTGAACACCGCTGCTTCAAACTCTCCCGCTTTGAGGGAAACCTGCATATTTTCTCTGCCGGATGCCCTGAAATTGATCGTATGTTGCTCTTCCGCGACTGGCTTCGCCGGGAAGAGGACGATCGATTGCTCTACGAAGGGACCAAGCGCAAGCTCGCGGCTCAAAAATGGAAATTCGTTCAGCACTATGCGGATGCGAAATCAAAAATTGTGAAAGAGATCTTGGCTCGTGCATCGGACGCCCTTGCTGACACGGGCCTGACCAAGGCCTGACTTGGGCCCGACAAAGGCCTGACTTGGGCCCGACAAAGGCCTGACTTGGGCCTGATAAAGGCCTGACTTGGGCCTGACAACTTGGGCCTGACAAAGGCAATGGGCTCAGTTGAGGGTTTCCGGAGGAGGAGACTTCTGGAGCGCCTCGTGACTGGGGCTACCCTCCGTATTTTCTAGAAATGACTAGAGCGTTCACTTGTATTATCAATTCTGGTAATCTGGCCTTACCAGTTCGATCGCGGTGGTACGAAAACCTACGGGAGGAAGGCTTTGAGCGACCCTCAACACGTTCCTCAAGACGATCCGCAACGCCTGTTGAGACTAAGTTTGGGGGGTAATGCCGGCTTTTCCTTTCTCTCGGGTATGGCTTTCGTACTGGCCTCATCCCCTCTGGCCTTGGCAATTGGCTGGACAACTTCATGGGTTCTAGTTGTCCTGGGAGTTGGGCTCCTAGGGTTTTCAGCCGGCCTTGGTTGGCTTTGCTCTCGGGAGACCATTCCCCTGGCTCCTGCCAAGGTGATCGTGTGGTGCGATGCTGCCTGGGTCGCAGCAACGATTCCTTTCGTTTTCATGGTGGAGATGAGTCGTATGGGGGAGTTGGCCGCGATTGCTATTGCCTATGTGGTGCTTGGGTTTTCGGTCGTCCAGTATCTGGGTATTCGTCGGTTTCGCCGGTGGGATTCAGCTGACTGAGCACCCCGCGTGAAGCCGACTGTGGTGTGGAGGGTCTCACCCGAAACCTTTCATCAAAGGTTTCTGAGCTAGGGCTCTCTGGAATTAGCCCGAAAAGTCTTCCGGCGAGGCCCCTTAGTGGGGGAACTGGCGAGGCGCTTCCCGATCTTCTCCAGCAAACTCGAAAGACCTTAAGCGAAGAGGTTTTTTCGGGAAACTCGGTACCGACTCCGCCCAACTCTTTCCAAATGATAGGCGGGCTCTTGAGGCCTTGAGTTCCTTTCTGGTCGAAAGGGATGGCGATGACTTGGCCCTCTGCCATTACTGGGTGGCCAAGCCCGGTCCAACGAGGTTCCTCGGGCACGCCCCTGGCACAAGAATCCCGGGCGGCTTTTGTTAGGATTCGGGCGCCGTAGAGCCTTTCCCGAACCCCTTCCCGACTCAAAGGAGCACACCCAATATGTTGACGCTGGAAAAGCAGGGGGAGGTTCTGATCCTCCGTATGGATGCCGGGGAGAACCGTTTTGGGAGCGACGCGATTCGTCTGTGGAATGAACTCCTCGATGAAGCCGAGGCCAGCGAAGGCCCCAAGGCGCTGGTGACCACGGGAACGGGCAAATTCTATTCCAACGGCTTGGACCTTGATTACATGCAGTCGGGCGAAGTGGAACCCGGGCCGTATGTGGAAACAGTGTTGGCCATTATGCGCCGGGTTCTTACGTTCCCGGCGATCACCGTTGCGGCGATGAACGGCCACGCCTTCGGAGCCGGCGCCCAAATTGCTTTGGCCCATGACTACCGGATTATGCGCAAGGACCGCGGCTATTTCTGTATGCCCGAGATCGATCTCGGCATGCCGCTCCACCCGGGGATGACGGCGCTGATCCAGGCCCGGTTGCCGATTCAAACCGCCCACGAAGTCATTGCCACCGGGACCCGTTATTCGGGAGAACGGGCGTTGGCTCGAAGCATCGTCGACCAAGTGGAAGACGAAGCCAACGTCGTCTCGTCTGCCGTGGAACTGGCGGCGGGATTGGCCGGCAAGGCCGCGCCGGTGATGTCCAGGCTCAAGGCAGAAATGTATCCCCAAGTCGTCGAAGCCATGGCGTCGAGGATGATTGGGTAGGCGGCCTTTTAGGCTGCAGCTTTGCGCCCGCTTGCTTCGGGTCTGGCCCTCTCTGGCCCTCTCTGATCCATTCGGTTTCCCCTTGGCCCTCCCCTGCAAATCATGGCAGTATTAATGCCAATACCAAAGGGGGTGGAGTGTGGTGAAGAAAACTGCTGGGGGCGTGGCTGTCTTTTTGGCTCTCGTTGGTTTGTTGCTTTTGCTGATCCGCTGGGATTGGTTCGGGCGCCTGGAGTTGGATGGGGTGATCAGCGAAGGGCCCAGGCCGCCTCAACAGGTCGCAGAACTATCGGCCCGGCAGGCGACCACCGCCGCTAGCGTGGGATCCGTCTCCTCCAAGCAGGTGCTCTTCGGCGATTTTCACGTCCACACGACCTTCAGCTTCGACGCCTTCATGATGAACCTCCCCATGGCT
>CAWVXN010000357.1:0-3897 GCA_963933695.1 uncultured Myxococcales bacterium
AATCCGCACAACCGCCGGATCGAGCCTTCTGGGAACGCTCGCGGAGAACAAGCTTTTCATCCCTTCGGCCTGTGGCGGCCAGGGGACTTGCGGCGTCTGTCGAGTCGTCGTCACCGAAGGGGGCGGTTCCCTCCTTCCCACGGAAACCGGGTACATCTCGCGCAAGGAAGCCCGAGCGGGTGCGCGCTTGTCCTGCCAGGTCAAAGTCAAGGAAGATCTAAAAATCGAAGTACCCGCCGAGGTCTTCGACGTAAAGAAGTGGACCTGCCGAACTCGCTCCAACAAAAACGTCGCAACGTTTATCAAGGAGCTCATTCTCGAACTGCCCGAAGGCGAGGAAGTACCCTTCCGGGCCGGGGGCTATATCCAGATCGAGTGCCCTCCCCACGTAGTCGACTACAAGAGCTTCGAGGTTGAGGACGAGTACCGCGAGGATTGGGACAAGTTCAACCAATGGCGTTACACGTCGAAAGTCGATGAGCACGTAATTCGCGCCTACTCCATGGCCAACTACCCCGACGAAAAGGGCATCATCATGCTCAACGTCCGGATTGCATCGCCTCCTCCGCGCAACCCGGATGTACCTCCCGGGCAGATGTCCTCCTTTATTTTCGACCTCAAGCCTGGGGATGAGGTCGTGATTTCGGGTCCCTATGGCGAGTTCTTTGCCAAGGAAACGAAAAACGAAATGATCTTTATCGGCGGAGGGGCCGGCATGGCTCCCATGCGGTCGCATATTTTCGATCAGTTCCAGCGCCTGAGCAGCGACCGCAAAGTCAGCTTCTGGTATGGAGCGCGAAGTATGCGCGAAGCCTTCTATGTTGAGGATTTCGACAGCATTGCCGAAAAAAATGAAAATTTCAGTTGGCACCTGGCCCTCTCGGAGCCGCTCCCCGAGGACGACTGGGCGGGGCTCAAGGGCTTCATCCATCAGGTTCTCTTCGAGAAATATCTCGAGTCCCATCCGTCACCCGAAGATTGCGAATACTATATTTGCGGTCCTCCCATGATGAACGATGCGGTTATCCAAATGCTCACGAACCTTGGCGTGGAACAGGAAAACATCATGTTCGACGACTTCGGTGGCTAGAGACAGCACACGGAGCCGCTACTAATGCCTCCGCCCGGAGCACTGAACCGCCGAACCCAATCTCTCCTGATCGCTGGCGTGGCGCTTCTGCTCTGCCTTTCGGTCTATCGACTCTATTTCGCGTCGCCGCCAGGCCCTTACGTAGCCTTTTCCGGGAAGACCATGGGCACCACCTGGAATGTCAAGGTGGCTGGCGATGGCCTCGGTCCCGATGCCATGCGGCTCATCGGCGCCGGGATAGACAAAGCGCTCGACGATGTCGTTGGACGAATGTCCACCTGGGAGAAAGATTCCGAACTCTCGCGATTCAATGCGACGGAATCCACCGGCCCTTTCTCCGTCTCACCCCCGGTGCTCGAGGTTCTTGGGGTGGCCCAAGGGGTCAGTCTGCTTTCCGGGGGCGCCTTCGACGTCACTGTCGGGCCCCTGGTCGATGCCTGGGGTTTCGGAAGCCAGGACCCGGCCCCATCTCCGCCCTCCCAGGCGACCTTGCAAAGGCTCCTCGAGCGGGTGGGCTACCGAGGTCTCGACTTAAACCCGGCCACCGGCCACCTGGCAAAATCTCACCCGGGCATGCAGGTCGACGTTTCCGCCATCGCCAAGGGATACGGAGTGGACCGGGTCGGCGAAGCCCTGGAGCGCCTGGGCCACCGGGACTATCTGGTGGAAGTGGGGGGGGAGTTGCTCGCCCGTGGACGACGAAACGATGGCCGGGCCTGGCGCGTGGCCATCGAAAAGCCCTCCGAGGAAGTGGGGACCTTTCACCGGGTACTGGAACTGCATGACCGCGCCATGGCGACCTCCGGGGACTACCGCAATTATTACGAGGTGGACGGCCAGCGCGTGTCCCACACCATCGACCCCCGCACCGGACGGCCCATCCGACATGACTTGGCCTCGGTGAGCGTGATCCACGAGAGCGCGACCTGGGCCGACGCGTGGGCCACTGCCCTGAACGTCCTGGGGCCCGAGGCCGGCTATGCTCTCGCCGAGGCCCAGGGTCTGGCCGTACACTTTATCGTCCGCGGCGGCCCCGAGGGGTTCGAAAACCGTTCAACTCCGGCCTTCGAAGCCCTGGTGGAGGCGGCGCAGCCGGACCCGGGGACACGATCCGAAAGCCCCTCAAGCCCATTGGAGTAGTGCCCATGCAAACTGCCCTTCTGACAGTCCTGGTGTTCGGCGCAGCGATGCTCGCCATGGCGGTGGGGGTCATCTTTTCCCGGCGCCCCCTCAAGGGTTCGTGCGGGGGCACGGGCGAGGCCTGCCGTTGCAGTCGCGCCCAACGCATGCGTTGCCCCACACTCGCCCACGACACCGACGATTGAGTCCATCGAGTGCCGGGCTTCAGTCCTCGTCAACAAAGCCCGTGTAGTTTTCCGCCTGGCGTTTAGTAAGGACTGACCAGAACGAAATCGCGACCAACGTGATCAGGCTTCCTTGAAGCAACAGGAAACCGCCAACCTTCATGATCGCGAAATTCGGGCTCACGAATCGAACCAACCATCCCGAGCCCTCGGAGACAATTCCCGCCAGGAAGGGCACTGCGATGAGCCATGCCTTCAGCGTCCCGGAGACGGGAATGAAGAGCATCAGATGGGTAAGCACCATGATCAGCATACCCATCGCGAAGAGATGAAAGTGTGCGAGTTCAAGCATGCCCAGATAGCTGCGCGGCTCACTAAAATCGGCCTCGTTGCCGAGGTAATGAGCGACCACCGATGCCGGGGCCAAAGACATCTTGTCGAAGTAGAGCAGGGTATTGGTCACCACCAGGAGTGCAACGTAAAGCGCGTAGAGAACAACGATCACCTGAAGCAAGCGATTCCGATTCCATTCTCCCGTAACAACGAAACGCATAATATGATCCCAGTCCCCTCTGCAGTCTTGGGTTCACACAACCCATTTTTCTCGAACCTTTATCTTAGCCGCTGTATCTCAAAACTTTATCTTTACCGCGGTCTCTCAAGGTTTTATCTCAACCCCGGTATCTCAGCGCTATGTCTCAGCGTTATATCTCAGCGTTATGTCTCAGCAATGTTTCAATACCGGTATCTCAGCGCTGCAAGAGTAACGCGTAGTAGGCGAGCATCCGCCTGACCGCCCCGGCGGTCGCCCCGGTGGTCAAAGTGGCGCCCGTTACCGCGTCTACATCGTGACCCACCCGGAGCGCATCCGCCGAATTCTTTCCCACGAGTAAGTCATACCATCGCTGACTCGGCTTGTAGTCCAGGGGTTCGTTGAAAACGAGTACCCGAACCTGGATGACTGTTCCCTTGGAATCCAGCGCGACCATCAAGCCTTCGGATTGAGTTCGGACCTTGTGTACGTCGATGTGAAGATGGCCGAGCAGGGTCTTCTCTCGCCAGGCGCTTTCCAGCGTCACGAGCCGCGACTCGAGTTTGGAGCGGGAAATTCTTTCGACTTCTGCTCTTTGCTCCGAAGAAAGGACAAAGGTTTCCTTCTCGAAGCGGTCCGCACCCGGAAACGCCAATTCCCGAGCCTCCACCTGACTATGAAAGACCTTTGCGTGGGCGCTGGGCAGCGCGAAAGCACCTAAAAGAAGAATAAATCCAATCAAATAGAGGCAAACCTTAAACCAGATCCCCCAGCCCTCTTGGCGCTCCAGAATGGGGCCAGGTGCCAGGATCAAAGGCCGATCAGAAGACATAGCCCGCTCCAAATTCGACCTGCTTGGCCAGGCTTGCTCCGTTGGACTGCTGGGTAATCCACCGGTAGTCGAGTTTGAAGACCAGTTGCGAAATCGGTTGGTACTGGAGTCCAACGGTATAGAGATGCCGATCGTACTT
>CAWVXN010000358.1:0-3889 GCA_963933695.1 uncultured Myxococcales bacterium
GCCCACTAAGGAGCCCCAGTTGCCCGACTCGACCCTAATCCAAGCTGCCCTCGATCTGTGTGAACTCATTGAATCCCAAGCCGACGAGATCGAACAGCGGTGCACCATGACCCCGCCGGTGGTCGAGGCATTCCATCGCGCGGGCCTCTTCAAGATCAGTACACCCCGGGAGATAGGCGGGCTAGAGAGCGACGTCGACACCGTGATGGGCGTCTGCGAAGCCATCTCATTCGCCGACGGGGCAACGGGCTGGGCCTTTACCCAGAACACCATCACCGGCTCTTACCTGGCTCATATCCAGCCCGAGCATGCCAAACGCTTCGCGGCCATGCGCACGGGTGCGGGCCACTTTGCCCCCCTGGGCGTCGCCCTGGAAGAAGAAGGCGGCTATCGAGTCTCCGGAAATTGGCAATTTGCCAGCGGTTCAGGGCATGCGGAATTCATCGGCGGCGGTGCGCTCCTCATGCGCGACGGCGCGCCTGCGCCCATCGACGCCGACGGCAAACTGCCTCTCATCGGATTTTTCGTCCCCATCGAGAATGCGATCATGAAGGGCAACTGGGACACGATGGGCCTTCGCGGGACCGGAAGCTTTGACTACGAGATCCCCGAACAATTTGTCGAGACCGGAGCCACATGGAATATCAGCATGGGATACGCCCCCTCCCAGACCGGCGGAGCGATTTTCGATATCGGACCCCAAGCCTACGGAAGCATCGGCTCGTGTGCATGGGCGCTCGGCGTCGCTTCCCGCGCACTGCATGAGATTGCCGAGATCGCAAAAGCCGGGCGAACCCGAATGGGCTCCCCTGCCCTTCGTGACCAGGACGAATTCCAGCGAGACTTTGGTTTTCATCAGACGGCGGTGAACGCTGCGCGAATTCAAATCTCAACCATCTACAAAGAAGCCGTCGAGCTCATCCAAAACGGTGGAGAGGAGGCAGCCTGTTCCGACGCGGTACGCCAATCAAAGGCTCACGCCAACTACGTCGTCAAAGCAGTCGCGAAGTCGGCGGTCATCTTTGCCTGGGAAGCTTCGGGCAGTGCGGGAATGCGCAATCCGAGCCGTCTTCAGCGATGTTTTCGCGATATCTATATCGGCGCGGGCCACCAAGTCTTCGACGATCGGGGATATCGCGAGGCCGCAAAGGCGGCACTCGGCCTCGAGCCGGCGCCCTTCTAGTGACCGGTGTCCTACACGCTGGAAAACTTCTGACTCGGTGAGTTCTCGGTCACCCTGGTCGATTACGGGTTGAGCAATCACTCGCAGGGCAATCACTGGCAGGGCGATTACCAGCAGGGCGATTACCGGCAGGGCATCACCCCTCACACCACCGCCGCGACGCAGAAACTCGAAACCGCGCCGATGAGACGATCCTCATCTTCGATGCCTCGTGTGCTCGGGGCAATCGGGCCCACCAGCGCTTCGGTGAATGCACCGACGATACACGCTGCACTCGCATCCACGTCCTGAGTGCGGAATTCGGAATTCTCAATCCCCGAGCGGATAATCGCCTTGAAAACTTCCCCGAACCGCATTCGGCAGAGGATCCGCGCTTCGTCCACGTCGGCCTCGGTCGGCTCTGCGATAAAGGCGTAGGCCAGATTGGGACCTCGGAGCGCACGGCGAACAAAGCAAGCAACGGCATCGTTCAAACGTTCGCGAGCACTTCCAGGACCGTCGACGATTCCATCGAGAATGACAATTTCCCGGTCTACGGCGGCGTTGAGCACATCGACGAAAAGATCGGCCTTGGATGGGAAGTACCGATAGAGAGCACCCGTGGAAAGCCCTGCCTCGGAGGCCACTGCCTCCATCCGTGCCTCACGCAGCCCCCCCTTTGAGACCAAGAGCCGCGCCGCCGCGACAATTCCCTCGCGATTCGACGCGATGCGCCGCTCCATCCGCTTTGATCGCTGATACGCCATTGCTCTTCCCAATTTCCAAATAGTGAACTAGCATTCACTTTTTCAACAGTCTCGGATAGACTGGGACGGCTTTCAACCCCTTGGAGAATCCTCCCATGGAATTGCCCACCCTCGACTTTGATCTCGGCGAAAACGTCGAGCTCCTTCGCAAAACAGTTCGGGATTTTTCAGAAAAACAAATCGCGCCCCTGGCTGAGGGCGTCGACCGCGACAATCAGTTTCCCAACGAGCTCTGGCCACAGCTCGGGACCCTGGGCGTTTTGGGTCTCACTGTGGACGAGCAGTTCGGCGGCCTCGACCTTGGTTACCTCGCCCACGTCGTCGCGATGGAAGAGATTTCCCGTGCTTCGGCTTCAATCGGGTTGTCCTACGGGGCGCATTCAAATCTATGCGTGAATCAACTTGCCAAGAATGGTTCGCCCGAGCAGAAGGAGAAATTTCTGCCGCCCCTCGTAAGAGGAGAACACATAGGCGCCCTCGCGATGTCCGAGCCCAACGCGGGCTCAGACGTCGTCTCACTCAGACTTCGAGCCGAGAAAAAAGGGGATCGCTTCATCTTGAATGGCACCAAGATGTGGATCACCAATGGCCCGGACGCACATACTCTGATCGTCTATGCCAAGACCGATATGGATGCGGGTTCCAAGGGAATCACCGCCTTCATTATTGAACGTGATTTCCCGGGATTTTCTTCTCCCCAAAAACTCGACAAGCTCGGGATGCGCGGGTCCAACACCAGCGAACTTCTTTTCGAGGATTGCGAAGTCCCCGCCGAAAATGTTCTGGGCCGAATCGGAGAGGGCGTCCGAGTCTTGATGTCCGGACTCGACTACGAGCGCCTCGTTCTCTCGGGCGGCCCCCTTGGCATCATGGCTGCCTGCCTCGACTCGGTCGTTCCCTACGTCCACAACCGCAAGCAATTCGGCCAGCCCATTGGCGAATTCCAACTCATGCAGGGAAAGCTGGCTGATATGTATGTGGGCTTTAATGCATGCCGCGCGTATGTCTACGCCGTCGCCAAAGCCTGCGATCGAGGGAAATCCTCTCGCAAAGACGCAGCGGGGGCCATCCTCTACGCCTCGGAGAAAGCGACTTGGATGGCGGGGCAAGCAATTCAGGCTCTGGGTGGCAACGGGTACATCAACGAGTATCCCGTGGGTCGCCTGTGGCGCGATGCAAAGCTTTATGAGATCGGAGCGGGCACGTCCGAAATTCGGCGAATGTTGATTGGACGAGAACTCTTCTCGGAGACGGGGTGAGCCCAATGCAGGTCATCGATTCGATTCTCGACACCCGCTCGGAGGACTTTCAGGCCAATTCCAAGGCCATGCGTGTGCTCGTGGAAGACCTCATGTCCAAGACTGAAAAAATCGCTTCAGGCGCTTCCCAAGCCGCACGGGACAAGCACCTCGCTCGGGGCAAACTCTTACCGAGGGATCGAGTGGCTACGCTGCTCGATCCCGAAACGCCCTTTCTCGAGATCGCGCCGCTTGCGGCTTTTGGACTCTACGAGAACGCGGTGCCCGGGGCCGGAATCATCGCCGGGATTGGCCGTGTATCCGGTACCGAATGCATGATCCTCGCAAACGACGCGACGGTGAAGGGGGGGACCTACTATCCCCTGACCGTCAAGAAACACCTTCGGGCTCAAGAAATCGCCCTCCAAAATCGGCTTCCGTGCATCTACCTCGTTGATTCCGGCGGGGCATTCTTGCCCCTCCAAGCCGAAGTCTTCCCGGACCGCGACCACTTCGGCCGGATTTTCTATAATCAGGCCAATCTCTCGGCGGCGGGAATACCCCAAATCGCTTGCGTTATGGGGTCGTGTACGGCGGGCGGGGCCTACGTTCCAGCGATGTCGGACGAGACCGTGATCGTGAACGGCCAGGGCACGATCTTCCTCGGTGGCCCTCCCCTTGTAAAGGCCGCAACCGGTGAGGACGTCAGTGCAGAGGAACTC
>CAWVXN010000359.1:0-3889 GCA_963933695.1 uncultured Myxococcales bacterium
CCGGCCGAGTAGATTCCAGGGCGGGCATGGCACTGCACGTACCGGCGAAGACCAGGGATTTCCGCCGCCAGTGGGCCGTGATTTTCCTTCCAGTATTTTTGGAAAAAATCTGGGGTGACATCGGGACGCCGGTTGAGAAAGGTGATCATTTTAACGCCGGTTTCGGGTCCGTCGATCACAGGGACTTCGTTGGTAAGCAGGACGCCCATGCTGCTCGCATCGATGAACTGGGCTTCGTCCTCGCGCACCGCTTGGTACTCGGGAGAGGAAGCGAGGGCGCGCATGCTCTCGGTGTCGTCGAACCAGGCCTCGGCCACGCCATCATAGACGGGTTCCCGGCTTTGACCCTCGGGCCCCACTGCATGATTCTGCACGTAGCGCCGCAAGCCGGCCTGGCGCACAACGAGTTCGGCATGGGGGGTTCGCCAGTGTTCCTGGAAGGCTTGGGGAGATAAGCCAGCGCGCCGTTTAAAAAACGCGATGAGTTTCACCATGGGTTAGCGACCCTCCGGGCGATAAAGTTTTAGAGGTCGATCGGCGGTGATCCAGTCGGGTTGCCGGTTCCAGGGGCGACCCGCAAAAGCTCCCCCGTCCACCACTTGGGCATGGCCGGTGATCCACTCGGCGTCGTCGCTGGCCAGCCAAAGTGCCGCCCGGGCAATGTCTTCGGGCTGTCCGATCCGTCCCAATGCCTGAGCCCGGGCGAGTGAATGCGCGAGCTTTTTTAGGGACTCCGGGCTGGCCTTTGCGCTCCCCGCGGCCAGGGGCGTGGCCACGATGCCTGGACAGATACAATTGACCCGAATGCCGTGCTCGCCGAGTTCCAGGGCGACGGATCGTGTGAGATGGATGACCGCCGCCTTGGCAACGCTGTAGAGGTGCGGAGACTCTCCGGTCTTGAGTCCGGCCACCGATGCGGTGCTGAGGATCGAGCCGGCACCTCGAGGGCGCATGACCCGGGCGGCGTGCTTGATCCCGAGGAATACGCCTTTGAGCAAAACATCGAAGGTGATGTCGAATTCTTCGACGGTGGTGGTTTCAATGGAGCCCAGGGCCCCGCCGAAGCCGGCGTTGTTGAACATGCAATCCAGGCGCCCCCAGCGCGTCATGCATTCATCCACGACTGCCTCAATATCCTGTTCGCGGGTCACATCGACCCGGAGATAACCCGCGGCTTCACCGAGTTCCCCCGCGAGCGCTTGGCCGCGTTCCTCCTGGGTATCGGCAATCAGTACTCGGGCGCCCTCCTCGACGAAGAGTCGGACCGTGGCTGCCCCGATTCCGCTGGCTCCACCGGTCACAATGGCTGTTTTTCCTGCAAGTCGTTCCACGAGTATTCTCCTGTTGACGGGATGGGGCTGGGAGGTGGGGGATTGGCGGGACCGTTCCCCTATGGCGGTATTGGGCTCTTGCGGCCCAGAAACGGCACGGGTTCAGGGGGGCGCTTCGGCATTGAGGATCCCGCTGCGTTCGAGATTGTCGATCTCTGAGGGCGTCGCCCCCAGCCAGGCTTCGAGCACTTCGCGGTTGTGCTCTCCGCGGTAGGCCGGGCCCCGAGCGACGTGGGTCCGGGCGTCGGAGAATCGGTAGGGAGACTCCACCACCGGTCTCGTGCCCCCAGCGCGATCGTCCACTTGGGCCACGGTGCCCCGGGCCTGGGCCGTGGGTGACTGAAAGGCGGCCTTGTTCGAACGAATATCCCCCCAAGCGAGGTTCACTGCGTCCAGGGCGGCGATCAAAGCGCGCCGATCCGAAAAGCTGAGAAAAAATTCTCTGGCAGCTTGCCGCCGGAGGCGAATCTTTTCCTCCAGGGGAGCGCCGGAGGGAGTCGGGTCCGCGACCCCGTGGTGCTTGGTGAGAAGCTTCCAGAGAATACGGAAATCCCCCGTGATCATGATGGGGCCGCCGGGGGCGTCCCAGACTTCCCCACCGCCCCGAGTGAGCGGTATTTCGTCCAGGGTAAAGTTGGCGTAGTCGTCGGTGATCAGCATGGTGTCGAGCATTGCGATATCGATGTGCTGTCCTCGGCCACTGCGTTCCCGTAAGTAGAGTGCGGAGAGGATCGCGACCAGCCCGTGGAGACCGGCATTCATATCCGCGATGGAGAGCACGGGGTCCGTGGCGCTCAGTTGGTCCTCTTCGGATTGGCGAGCCACAAGGCCCGACTCGGCGTGGAGAACCGATGCGTAGGCGGCGCGATGGGATTCGGGGCCGTCTTGCCCGAATCCCGAGATTGAGAGCATGATGAGGCGTGGGTTTTCGGGAGCGAGATCGCTCCAAGCAAGTCCATGGCGTGCCATGACGCCGGGGCGAAAGTTTTCGATCACTACGTCGGCGCGGGCGGCAAGTCGGCGAACCAGTGGGGTGGCTCCCTCCGCTTCAAGGTCGACGGAAATGCTGCGCTTACCGGTGTTCTGCTGGGTGTAATAGCCGGAGATTCCTGCGCGCATGCGGCCCCAGCCTCGGGTCACGTCGCCCTCGGGTGGTTCGAGTTTGACGACCTCGGCACCCATGTCCGAAAGCATTCGGCCGGCAAACGGCCCAGCAAGAACCCTGGAGAAGTCGAGCACACGAATGTTTTGGAGGGGATATTCCAGAGTGACCACCAATCAGGGTTTTGGATCGGTTGTTCGCGAGCCATCGGGGGTAATCGTCGGTTTCGAGGCGCCACGGATTGTATGGGGTTCCGTATCAACTTCGGGGAGTTCAATCTTGCCCGAGAGCACGTCGCGTTTCCATGCCTGATGCTCGGGTTCCCGGCCGTGAAATTCGGGCATGACCTCCTGAGCAAAAAGCTCAAGGCTCGATGTGATGTCTTCGTGCTTGTTGTTGCCCGCTTGGTTGAGCAGGATGACCTGGTCGACATTCGAAGACTCGAATTTTCGCAACTTGCGGCGAAGGGTCTCGGGAGAGCCGATTAAGCCGGTAGTGCGCTGCTTTTTGGCCTTGGGGGTTTCGCGCCACTTTTGATACTCGTCCCAGAGGCTGACAGAACCCGGGGCGATGGTCCCGTGGGTGGAGTAGAAGCGCAGGGCAAACTGAAAAAAGGTCCAGCCCGCGGCCTTGCGATATGCCTCTTCGTCGGTTTCGGCGCACATGAAACCGCTGACAACGGCGATGTTGGGGTTTGTCTGGTAGTCGGCCAATTTTTCCTGACGCTTCACGAAGGCGTTGTAATAGGCGTTGACCCAAGCCTCGGCGGCTTCTGCCGATACAAATTGAAAGCCCAGGGCCCCCATGCCTCTGCGCCCGGCCATTTCGATGGTCTCGATCTGGGAGCAGGCTACCCAGAGAGGAGGATGGGGTTTCTGGTACGGCTTTGGCAGAACGTTTCGGAGGGGAAAGTCGAAGAACTCCCCGTGGTATTCCCAGGATTCGGAGGTGAACATGGGAATAATTGCCCGAACCGCATCTTCCCAGATGGCGCGTTTGTCCCGGAACCGGCGATCAAAGGGGTGCAGTTCGGTGATGGAGGAGCCCTCACCGATTCCGAATTCAACTCGGCCGTGACTGATCAGGTCGAGGGTGGACACGCGCTCGGCCACGCGCGCGGGGTGGTTCGTGGTGAGTTGGATGACGCCGTGGGCCAGACGGATTTGCTTGGTCCGCTGACTGGCCGCCGCAAGAAAAACCTCCGGGGCGGAGGAATGGGAATACTCCTCGAGAAAATGGTGCTCCACCTCCCAGGCGTAGTCGTAGCCGAGACGATCGGCGAGTTCGACCTCATCAAGAGAGTTCTGGAGCAGCTCGTATTCGGCGCGTTCGCTCCAAGGTCGGGGCAACTGGTGCTCGTAGAATATTCCGAATTTCATGAAGGAGATACTACAGGCCCAAATGCGCCCTTGGAAGCCTGCTGTGGCTGGGGTTGGAATTATCTCGGTAGAGGGGG
>CAWVXN010000360.1:0-3885 GCA_963933695.1 uncultured Myxococcales bacterium
ATAACGCCCAGGCTCGGACGTTGTGCCAGAACACAGCTTGTATGTCCTATCCCCCGAGCAGGATTCGTGATCGGGGACCGAGAAGCTTTCGCCCCATCGACACGATCACTATGGGCCCGACCATCCCGCAGAGCCAGAGCGCGAATAGCTTCTCCGGCTCAAACACGCGGCTGGCCATTCGGATCTCTTGTGCGGCTACGGTCAGGAAGAAGAGGTGAAAGAGGTAGACCGGATAGCTCGCGTCGCTGAGCCAACGGAGCGGCCGCATCAGGGACGGCGGAAACTCGCGCTCCGCCGAGAGCACGAACCCGAACCCGAGACTGGTCAAGATCATGAGCCAAGCCGTCGCCGAGACGCCGACCTGGGGCAGAAGTTTCCCAAACGCCAGCACCGTAGCCAACGTGATCCAGACCCCGCCTACGAAACCGACCCAACGCGCCCGCTGCGCGCAAAGCGCCGAGACGATCGCCTCGCGATGCAACCGAACCCACCAGCCGAGCACAAAGTAGGCAGCCCAGAGGAACGGGTTGCGTAGGTGCCAGAAGAAATTCACGGGGGGAACGATGCCGGTCTCGATCAGAACCTGGACCAAAAGAAGTGGGATCAACAGAAAGCCGACAGCCCGCCTTCCCATTCGCGCAAGCCCCGGTGAGAGCGCGATGAAAAGCGCAAGCATGAGAACGAAGTAGTAGGCGCCAAACGAGGACGCCAGCAGAATCACCCGCCAGAGAGGACGTTCCGGAGAGGGTACCGAGGAGACGAGGAAGAAAATTTGGGCGGCCGCCGAGGCCACGAGATAGGGGACGAAGACCCGCAGGAGCCGCCGCCCGATCACCCGACGGGGAATCGGCCTATTCGTGGCGTAGAGGTAACCCGACGCCGCGAAGAATCCGGGGACGGCAAAACGCGTCACGTAGCCGAGCCAGATTTCAGCGCTCGTGATGCCCGGATCCCATGTCGTTCGCAGCGAATGAATCAGTACGACGAGCGCGATGCCAACGCCTTTGATCGCGTCCACCTCACAGAAACGTCCGCCGCCCAAATCGGGCTTCGCAGAGCTCACGCTTTCACTTCCGCTTCGGCCATCCGATCAAGAGCGTACCACGAGCGGACTCGATCGTCTGGCTTCATCGCGATGCCGCGGACCCGGTGCAGAGCTCCGCGCCTCGCCACAATTGTCTCTGGAAGGGTGTCCCGGAACTTGCGATGCTCTCTTGAGAAACCTTGGCGCTTGAGTGCGGTCCAGCCCAGAGTCCAGCCTCGGGCCTGAAGGAGAATCGAGAATGACCGAAGTCTCGAAAATCAAGGGCCACCGCCATCCGCGCTTTCAGGGCGTCCGCGAGGCGGGGGCGAGGCTTCGGCCTTCCGCCGAGGGGCTGCGTCGCCTGCGTGAACGTGCTCACCATCTTCTTCAGCTCGGTGTTCTCCCGCTCGAGCTCCCGAAGCTTCTTCGCCTCGGATACGTCCATGCCGCCATACTTGCGTCGCCATCGGTAGAACGTCTGCTCCGTTAGGTTGTTCTCGCGGCAAACCTCACGAATGTTCCCAGCCGCTTCCGCGGCCTTCAGAATCCCGATGATCTGCTCCTCTGAGAAGCGTGCTCGCTTCATACTTGCCTCCTGTCGCCTTCGAAAAGGCCTACTCAGAGGCTGGTACCAGTATGGAGGGGCCGGCCACACCCCTCGTCTCGCGTAAGCGATGCCCACGGCCCAATTCCCACTCCCAGCGCCGTAGAAGGTTCGGGGTTGAATGTCCTATCCCCAACAGAACTTCGACTAGAAGTGTCGAAATCATGCCACGGTCTGATCGATTAGTGCGACAACTTCAGCGGATAGATTGGCTTGTGCTTCAGCTTCAATACATTCGAGCAACTCTGCGCGATTCTTAACGCCAAGAACGACCGTATCAACCCCATCCATCGTCAGGGCGTACTGATGCGCGAGCTTTGCTGGTGTTGTATGCAGATCCGCCGCTAACTGCCGAAACCGGCCAGCACGATCAAAGTCCAACGCCTCTGCAGAGTTCTCTTTTACTGATCGATCGATTCTGCCGGTCAGAGATCCTGCAGCAACGGCACGTATCCCCATCACACCAACATTATTGTGCTTTGCAGCGGCAATGACACCACGCGGATCAGGCGGTTCGTTTGTGATCGCCATGCTGCCGGGCGAGTCAATAAGATTGGTAATACATTGCACCACATCCGGATGTTGTACTGATTCAATCGCGTCAAGATTGGTGACCTGGGTACTGGCCGCAGTAATTCCCCACGCGCTGATTCGGCCGCTACTTTTGAGGTTCTCAAATGCTGGAATAACGTGATTGCAGTAGGTTGTCCATTCAACTGCTATCCTGTCTATCAGGTCTCCCCGTAGAGGTGACGTCCAGTTATCCGGTATGACATATCCGTGCAAAATAAAAACGTCTACCGAATCACGTTTCATCCGTGCAAGGCTCATGTCCAATGAATCGAACAGAGCCTGCTCTACGAGCGGACCCTTGGTGGCACCCAGCATGCACTTTGTCGTTATATGAACTTCATCCGGATACCCATTGGGGAACGCCAGCCCCATAACGGTCTCGGCTTCCCCGCGGCCATACAACGGCGCCAAGTCAAAAAAATTAATGCCTTGTTCGTAGGCAGAATGAACCGTCGCGATAGCTTCTTCCTGTGACGTCTCGCCCCAGACCTGACCTATACCTCCACCGCCCAGCGTCAAACGACTGACATCAAACAATCCGGCAAAATTCTGTCTATTCACTGTTCACTCTCCATCACATTAATGACGCGTAACCTGACGAAACAGGTACCTCAGACGAGCTCTTCCCGGCACTTCGCCCACAGATCTTGGCCCGCGGCCGGAAGCCCCTGGAGGGCGATACGGCTAATTGGGGTTCAGCGAGAGGGAAGCCCGCCGCGGACGCAATGATCAGATTCTGGTCCGAGGCACTTCCGGGATTGCTCGGCAGAAAGACTTGATTGAAGGGATCCAGAACGAGTGGCCACATGAACGAGACGACCAGAACCAGATAGAAGAGGATGACTGCGGCGCCCTCTCCGAGGAGTCGAAGACGTGGGTTGGGGCCGGCCGCCGCGTTGCCACCCGATCGGCGGGTTTTTGATCCCGCCCCATCAGGTCTTTCAACAGCGTGCTCATCCATTTGATGATCATCTTACAAGCACACGCTTGCAGCGTCCATCCAACCGCGCAACGAGTGTGCGGATAGGAAGTTCAAAGGCCGCCGACGGACCTCAGCCTGCCATCGAGAACCCCTGTGCCCCCTCTTTAACTCGTACCCTACATGGCCCAGGGTGTAGAATGGGCCTTTGAAATTCCTATCCGCGCATATCCGAACGACAGACAGATCTTGTCCCGCGCTTGCCCCACGGATGGGCGTGGTACAGTGTGGCATGGCTTCTGAACCCACAATCGTGGCCCTGGGTGGTGGTGGTTTCTCCATGGAGCCGGCGAATCTCGCACTTGACCGCTACATCCTCGCGCAAACAGGCACAGCCAGACCCAAGGTGACCTTCCTGCCCACGGCTTCCGGTGATGCTGATGGCTACGTCGAGCGGTTTCACGAGTCCTTCGCCACACTTGACTGTGAGCACGACCACCTCGCACTCTTCAGGCGTACGATTACCGATCTTCGGGCGCACATTCTCTCGCGCGATGTGATCTATGTGGGCGGAGGCAACTGTTACAACATGCTTTTGCTCTGGCGTGCGCACGGTCTCGACGAGATCCTGCGCGAGGCCTGGCAGGCGGGGGTGGTGTTGTGTGGACTGAGTGCGGGATCGATCTGTTGGTTTGAGCAGGGCACTACCGATTCCTTTGGGCCGCAACTGTGTCCACTCACCAACGGCCTGGGCTTCCTCAAGGG
>CAWVXN010000361.1:0-3882 GCA_963933695.1 uncultured Myxococcales bacterium
TTGAGGATGAGCGGGGAATAGGGCAAACAAGCTGGCTTCTGGCACAACGTCCGAGGCTGGGCGTTATGTTAAATCCCGATGGGGAGCCCCTGTGCCCCCTCTTTAACCTGTACCGGACATGGCCCAGGGTGTAGAATCGGCCTTTGAAATTCCTATCCGATCGGGGCAACACCGAGGGAGGACACCTATGAATCGCACGGCCGTAGCCTCCGCGGGGATGAGACGCATGGTCGAGCCGCGGGGCGGAGATCGAAGCGCGTCGGTCTCGAAGGTTCGCCTCAGCGGGGCAGCTCAGGGCATCCGGCCCCCTCGCTCGCGGATGCCTGTCTCGCAGGGTTTGGCCTCGGGCCCGCAAGCGCAAACTGGGGGTCTGTGAACCCGGTACACGCGGTTGACATTTCGAGATCAGTATAATAGTCTGCTAAATCCAAAAAACCTAGGTTTCGCAAACACTTAGGGACTTTGAGCCCATCGGTGCTCATCCCTTTCCCCTCGCACTGATCAGGGTAGTGGTCGGAGGGAGTGGCTCGCGAGACGCCCTCCTTCAACCGCTGGAACGATTTATGACTCACTTCGGACTCCCCCCGAAAGAGGGCTTGTACGACCCGGCCCAGGAACATGACGCGTGCGGGATCGGCTTCGTGGCCGATCTGCGCCGGGGTCCCAGCCACGGCATCGTGTCCATGGGAACCGACATCCTCTGTCGCTTGACCCACCGAGGTGCTTCGGGTGCCGACGAGCGCACGGGCGATGGTGCGGGCTTATTGTTGCAGACGCCGGACAAGTTCCTGCGCAGGGTGGCGGACGAGAGTGGCTTCGCGCTGCCCGAACTGGGGGCCTACGCGTCGGCGCTGGTCTTCCTCTCCAACGATCCGAAGGAACGCGCGTGGCAGAAGGAAGTCTTGGCCGGGGCGGTTGTCGCCGAGGGCCAGTCGATTCTCGGTTGGCGAACCGTCCCCATCAACCCGGATAAGATCGGCGATACGGCGCGGCTGGGAATGCCCACCATTGAACAGGTCTTCATCGGAGCCGAGCCGGGTCTTGAATCCGACGCCTTCGATCGCAAGCTGTACGTGATCCGCCGAATCTGCGAGAAACAGATGATCGAGCGGGGTGCTCTTTTTCATGTTCCGAGCCTCTCCTCGAAGACTCTGCTCTACAAGGGCATGTTTCTGGCCCACCAGACGCCCGAGTTCTTCCCCGACCTTGAGGCCGAGGATATGGAATCGCGCTTTGCCCTGGTTCATCAGCGGTACAGCACGAATACCTTCCCCACGTGGGATCTGGCCCAGCCCTTTCGGTATCTCGCGCACAACGGCGAGATCAATACCCTGGCGGGCAACGCGAACTGGATGCACGCCCGAGAGGGCACTCTGGCCTCGAGTCTGATGGGGGATGACCTGAAGAAGGTCTTTCCTGTGATGACGCCCGGGGGCAGCGACTCGGCGCAATTTGATAACGCCCTCGAATTTCTGCATATGACGGGCCGGGATCTTTGCCACGCAATGATGATGATGATTCCCGAGGCTTGGGAAAATCAAGAGGAGATGGACCGGGACCGCCGGGCTTTCTACGAATACCATTCGTGCATGCTCGAACCCTGGGACGGGCCGGCGTCCATAACCTTCTCCGATGGCCGGGGAATCGGTGCGGTGCTCGATCGCAACGGTCTCCGCCCCTCACGCTACGTGGTGACCAAGGATGGTCGGGTGGTGATGGGCTCCGAAGTGGGCACACTCCCCCTGAAACCCGAGGAAATCGAGTACAAGGGCCGCCTCGAGCCCGGCCGGACCTTCTTCATCGACCTCGAAGAGGGTCGCATTATCGAAGACGCCGAGTTGAAGGACCGCTACGTCTCCAAGGCTCCCTACCGGACCTGGGTCGAGGGCCACCGACTGACCCTGGATGACTTGGAGAGCTGCGAAGAGCCCATACGCGAGGAGCCCACGAGTCTTCTTCAGCGCCAGAATGTTTTCGGTTACACCAGCGAAGCGTTGAAGATGCTGCTGGCGCCCATGTATGCCGGCGGCAAGGAAGCTCTGGGTTCCATGGGTGATGACGCCGCACTGGCCTGTCTTTCGGATCACGCGCGACCGCTCTTCCATTATTTCAAACAGCGTTTTGCTCAGGTCACGAATCCCGCCATTGACTCCATTCGGGAACGCCCTGTGATGACCATCCAGTCGACTCTGGGGGCGGAGAAAAACCTGCTGGAGGAGACACCGGAGCACGCGCGCTTGCTGCGGCTCTTTCATCCAGTGCTCAGCAACGCGGAGCTCGAGTCGATTCGTCAATCCGAAGGGAAGGCCATTAAGGCGGTCACCCTGGTCACGCTCTTTAAAGTGGCCGATGGGGGAGACGGCCTGAGAGGCGCGCTGAATGCTCTGTGTGAGCAGGCCGCCCGGGCGGTGGAAGAGGGCGCAAATGTTCTGATTCTTTCGGATCGCGGAATTTCCCCCGAGCTCGCCCCGATTCCGTCGCTTCTAGCGACCGGCGCGGTGCATCATCATCTCATCAAGGCCGAGAGCCGAACGCGTTGCGGTTTGATCGTTGAGACCGGAGACGCCGCCGAAGTGGCGCATTTTGCCATGTTGATCGGATACGGGGCCGCCGCCGTGAACCCCTACGTGGCTTTTGAGACCGGGCTGGCCCTGGTCGAGGACGGCCTCTACCTGCCCGAGGGCATGGGCACCGATCAGGCCTTTGCGAATTACAAGAAAGCCATCGACCTGGGCCTGCTCAAAATCTTCGCCAAGATGGGGATTTCGACTCTGCAGAGCTACCGGGGAGGTCAGATCTACGAAGCTGTCGGTCTGAACGAGGAGGTCATCGACCTAGCCTTCGTGGGCACGCCTTCGCGGATTTCTGGGGTTGGTTTCGATGTCCTTGCTCAGGAAGCTTCGATTTGCCACGCCCGGGGATTTCCCGGAGACGAGTACGAATACTCGGAATTGCAACCGGGCGGCCTCTACCAATGGCGATTGAGAGGCGAGCAGCACGCATTCAATCCGGACACGGTCGAGACTCTGCAGCGTGCGACCCGTGAGGATAGCTTCAAGACCTTCAAGGAATTCTCGGCCGCCGCCGATGGGGACACCGTCCGAATGCGGACCCTGCGCGGCTTGTTGGATTTCGATTTCAGTCAGCGAGATCCCGTGCCCCTGGATGAAGTGGAGCCCGCCACGGAGATCGTTCGGCGCTTCTGCACCGGTGCCATGTCCTACGGTTCCATCTCGGCCGAGGCCCACGAGACCCTGGCGGTGGCGATGAATCGCCTTGGGGGCCGCAGCAATACGGGCGAAGGGGGCGAGGATCCCAAGCGCTGGACACTCGATGCCAATGGGGATTCGCGCAATAGCGCCATCAAGCAGGTGGCTTCGGGTCGCTTCGGTGTCACGAGTGCCTACCTGGCGAATGCTCAGGAGATGCAAATTAAGATCGCCCAGGGGGCGAAGCCCGGTGAAGGCGGTGAACTGCCCGGCCACAAGGTTGATAAGACCATTGCGGCCACCCGCTACTCGACCCCGGGCGTTGGCTTGACCTCCCCGCCGCCGCACCACGACATCTATTCCATCGAAGATTTGGCCCAGTTGATCCACGATCTGAAGAACGCGAATCGGTACGGCAACGTCAGCGTCAAGCTCGTCTCGGAGACAGGGGTTGGAACCATCGCCGCGGGGGTGTCCAAGGGGAAATCGGACCTCGTTCTCATCTCCGGAAACGATGGCGGCACCGGGGCATCGGCTCAGACCTCCATCAAGTACGCGGGATGCCCGTGGGAGATCGGCCTGGCAGAAACCCAGCAGACCCTGGTGCAGAATGATCTCCGCGGTCGAATTCGACTTCAGGTGGACGGAGGACTCAAAACCGGGCGCGATGTTG
>CAWVXN010000362.1:0-3879 GCA_963933695.1 uncultured Myxococcales bacterium
CGGCCGGCAGTGTGCTGTGTGGAAGGGGTGGGAGGGGGAGATGGGGGAGCGCGAGGGTGGATGAAACTGCGATGGCGACACACCATGCTACGGACGGGTCGGCATGGGCAAGAATTTCAAAGACCTCGAGGGAAGGGGCCAGGGGCATTTGTAGACCCCCCAGATGTTTAGGAACCCACATGCGGTAAAAACCCTGCTCGGCCAGGGACTGGGCCAAAGCGTCGGGCAGGCGTCGGGCGCGCTCGACATCTCCGGCGCACTCCCGGAGAGTGGGCGCGATGGCGTGAGCGTTTTCGAGCATGGACGGAAGCGCCGCGGGCTGGAGGCTCATAGGTATTTCTCCTTGCTAACGCGCCAGCCCAAGCAGGCTAGCGATGTTGTTCTTCTGCATGTCCGAAGAGCCGCCCACGATGGGCATTCCAATGAGATCTCGTACATGACGTTCCATGTCGTGGCCTTCGGAGAGACCGTAGGCACCCATGACGCGTTGGCAGGCAAGCCCGATCTCGACGGCAGTATCCGCGACAAAGAGCTTGGCCATGGAGGTTTCGACGCTGCACGGCCGGCCCTGGTTGGCGAGCCAGGCCGCGTGGTAGAGCATGTGGCGGCAGGCCTCCAAGCGGGTTCTCGCGTCAACCAGGCGATGGCGAATGGCCTGGTGACCGCTAATGGGCTTGCCGAATTGTTTCCGGTCTTGGGCGTAGGCCCAAGCCTCTTCCACGGCGGCCTGGGCGATGCCGAAAGTCACCGCCGTGATCTCGAGCTTTTCGACGTCCAGGGCCCGACCCGCGAGCATGCCCCAGCCCTGGTTCCAGCCGGCTTCGCCTCCGACAATGGATTCGGGTGGAAGTTCGACGTTCTCCAGGATGACATCGCTGGAGAGGGTGTATCGAAGGTTGCCGTGTTCGATGGGATGCACGGTGACCCCGGGCGCCGACGCGGGAATCAGAATGAAACTCAGATTTGCATGGCGGGGCGCCTCGTCGTCGCTCTGCACCAGACAGTAAAGGGTGTCGGCGAAGTCGGCTCCCGTGCACCAGCGTTTGAACCCGTTGACCACCACACCGCCCTCGGGCGTCCGGCGCGCCGTGGTCCGGACACTGGCGAGATCGCCTCCCACGTCGGGTTCGGAGAGCCCGTAGGCGAAGAGGTGTTCGCCTCGAGCCAGTTTCGGGAGGTAGGCCCTTTTCTGGGCTTCGGACCCGTTTTCGGAGATGTTCATGCCGCCGTAGAAAGCGCAGTGAATAAAGGGCCCAGCCGCGAAAGCACCCGCCCGGCAGAGTTCTTCGATGATGGCCACGGCCGCCACGAGATCCTCTCCCTGGCCCCCATATGCGGGATCGATGGTGATCCCGCATACGCCTAGATCGGCCAGTTTTCGGAAGAGTTCGGGAGGGAATCGATGTTCTCGGTCCCAGAGTCGGACCTTCTCCGGGGGCATCTCCTCAGCCACGAAGCGCTGAAGCATGGCGCGCAGGTCGCTAAGAGCATCGCTTTCATCGGCAAAAAGCATGACAGACCTCCGGGACTAAGAGTTCAGAAAGAGAGCGCGTTTCCCCAGTGGTCGAGAAACGCCAACTTTTCAACCGGACGGCGGGAGATCTTCCCGTGGCCGCCGCGCAGGGGGTAGCCAATGGGCACGGCGCAAGCGGTTCCCCAGGGCTCGGGGATTTCAAGAATTTCGCGGACCTGTTGTTCGTAGCCACACAGCAGTGTGGTGAGTGTGCACCCGAGTCCCTCGGCGCGGCAGGCCAGCAGCAAATTCTCAACCGCGGTGTAGACGGACGCGCCGCCCACCACCGAGATACGGTCGAGGCCCGCATCGGTGATCGCCATGAGTTTGGGGTTGAAGCAGAAGAAAATGACCGCGGGTGACTCTCCGAAATGCGCACCGAGGTAGTCACCGGAGTCGAGCATGCGCGCTTGCCCGGCCCGGATGTTGTCCGGGGCGTCGGCGAGTTGGGCGCGATGGCCTTTGGCGTAAGCGTTCCAACCATCCAAGTAGAGCTTTCCCAAGGCTTGCTTGCGCCCCGGGTCGCGCACCACAATGGCACGCCAGGGTTGTACGTTGCCGCCGGTGGGCGCCCAAGAGGCGGCTTCGAGAACGCGCCGAAGGACTTCGTCAGGAATCGGATCCGGGCGCAGGCGTCGCACTGCGCGCAGGGTCTGCATGGCTTCGTAGAGTCCGATCTCGTCCATGATTTCTCCTTGTTTGGGAGCGATCCCGGCGGAGCGGAGGGTTCCTCTGACCGCCGAGCGGGTTAATCATCCCCAGAGGATTGGGCCGTGCCACATTGGTCTCCGCTGGGTGCGCTCCCAGGAGCCTGCGGCGAGGCATCGGCCCACTCTTAAGGTCTTTTCTGGAGTATAACTCTGATTTAGTCCATAGAAACCAGGCTTGGACTAAAATTTCAGAAAATGGACCTGAAATAGGCCGCGGGGCATCCCGGGCGAGAGGCCGGGGCGGTCGGCTCGGGGACGCCGGGTCCTCGTTGCCGACTTCTGGAAAAGTCGGGGAGCGCGGGCCGGGATCAGCGCTGGGCGACGTTTTCGATACTGCTCTCGATGCCCGCCATGATCAGGGATTTTGCATTGGGCAGGGCGGACACCAGGCTGTCGACCCGGCGGGCGAGGTCGCTATCGAGCTCGAGGAAGCGAAGCGCAAAGCCATCGCTTCCGTCGTCTCGGATCACCTCGGCAGTGATTTCGATGGGGCGCTGGCGCGCCTGGTCGTGAAGTGAAACCGCGAATTGGGTTCCGACTTCGAGTTCGGGATGGGGATGGACCCGCATTCCACGGTGAGTGAGATCGTATCCCGCGAGCAGGGCGGTCACCCGGGTGCCCGTCGGATCGAGCTTGCAGACGTGGCGATCAAAGCGAGCTCGGGGGTCCCGGCGGCGGTTGGGGTGGGCGGGCAGAGGGAGCAGTTTGCGACCGAGGCCGAGCGCGTGACGAAAAGAGGCGAGGGCGCGCTGGCCGAAGGTGAATTTCAGTTTGCTACTGGGTCCGACTGAAGTGCGTTGCAGCAGGCGGCCAAGTTTTACACCTTGAATCTCGATGGAGGGGTGGAAGCGCAGGGCTACCTGCCACTCCTTTGAGGCGTCATCGAATCGGCGGCGAATGACCCTCCCTGTGAGTTCTATGGGGGCATCGCTGGTGACCTCGCTCCCGATGATGAGCTTCAATTTCCGTCGGAGAGGAACCTTGCGTCGGGACGCCAGCAGGGAGCCACCCCGGGACAAATCGAGGAGCGAGCACTGCTGGTTGGGTGTCCAGGGCCGAATGCTCAATTTGGCATTGACGCCCATCACCACCCGAGGGCTCTCGCGACGGCTCTGTCCCTTGTGAAGCAGGTTCCGCAACAGGATCTCGATGGCATCCCGGTGCAGGGGCCGGCGAATCAGGTACTGGTAGCCGAGCCTCCGGAGCAGGCTGCCCAGGATCTCGGACTGGGAGGAGGCGATGGCGACCCGAAGCACTCCCTGATGATCCGCTTGATGGGGCACGTCGAGGGTAAGGGCATCGGCTGCGTCGACCAGAAGAAGCTTGGGTACATCGTCCCAATCCTTCAGACCCTCGGGCCCGGTGACCCGAACCCGGCGAGGTTGCGCGCCCATCTCCTTGAGGAGTTCGAAAACGTCGTCCAGTGTGTTGCCGTCGTAGGCCAGCAGGGGATAGGGCGTATGAGGTCGACGGGAGGATCTCTCCCCGGAGTCACCGGCGAAGAGCGCATGGTATTCAGTGGGGGCCTCAATGATGCGAATTCCGACGCCGACATGCCCTTCGTCGGTTCGATCCTCTGCATTGGAACGCCGAGCGACAGTTCCGCGCAAGCACACGTCTGGAGTATTCTGGGATTCTCGCAAGAAAATTTCGACT
>CAWVXN010000363.1:0-3876 GCA_963933695.1 uncultured Myxococcales bacterium
TCTTAGTCGCGGGATCCTTGAAATGCTTCACGGGGCCACCTCCATGACTGCTAAAACAGAAAAACCGGGGCCACGTTTAATAGATAGATGCACCGGGATTCAGCAATATACTATACCCCCCTACGGTATTCGTCAAGAAGCCGAAGAGACCCAAAGAGCCAATGCCTCGTAGAACCCCATGGCGACGCACACCGTAGGGCCAGTCACCTGAACCTCTCCGTGCTCCAAGGCATAGAAGGCCTGCTCGCGCTCGGGAACCTTGCGCCAGATCCGATAGGACTTCGCCCGGGTCAGAACCCGGAGCGGCACCTCTAGGATCTCGGTTACTTCCCGGGGACTTGGGGTGAGGTCAAGGGGCGGGCGAACCAAGCCCACCACAGGCGTGATCCGAAAAGCCGAATGCGTGTAGTAATCACCCAGCCGGCCGAGGATGCGAACACTTTCGGGATTCAGGTCAATTTCCTCGTGTGCCTCCCGCAAGGCGGTGGCTTCGGGGCTGGCGTCCCCAGGATCTGCACGGCCGCCCGGAAAACAAACCTGTCCGGGATACGAGATCTCCTCGCTTCGCCGGGTCAGGAGTACGTACAACCCATCGGCGTGCTCCACGATGGGGACCAGGACCGATGCCGGGATCGCACGGGCGCGGATGCTCTCGTCCACCGGTGTTTCCTGGTGGTAGTTCCCGATCTCCGCGGGCGTACCGCCGCCCAAACGCGCGAAATAGCTTTCCAGCAAGGCACGGTCGAGATCCAGGTCCGGGGGGTCAAATCTTTCTGAGGGTTCCAAGTGACCAGAATAGCTCGGCTCGCCCGGTTGGACCCAGAAGAATCGGCTTCGGACCCGCCCCCTTGGACTCAATCCTTCGTAGTTTTGACCGACTTTGGAATCGACTCCTTAATCGTCTCGATTTCCTTGTGGAGCACATCGATGCTCTCGCTCTGGATCTGAAGCCACTGGGTCCGCTCATCCAGCTGCGCTTGCACGCTGCTCAGCGCCTCGGTCATTGCCTTGATTTGATCCCCCTGGACCTGCAACCAACGGGCTCGATCCTCTAACTGTTCTTCCAGGCCGGTGATTAATTTCCGCTCCCGGGACCTCTCATGCTCCTGGTCACTGATCCAATCATTCAATCTCGAAAACCGGAGTTCGGAGTCCTCGTCCAATGTCCCCAAACGCTCCCTCAGGCGGCGAACCTCAATTCGCAAGGATGCGGCCAGCTGCCCGGCGTGCTCTAGGGGTGGCGATTCCAAGGAATTGCGAGCGGCGAGCAGTTCCCCCCGAATCTCATCGGACCCGGCCTGCAGCGCCAAAGAGTCCTGCCCCTGAACAGAACCCAATTTCTCGAAAAAGGAGGCCATCCAGGGCGTAAAGCGCCCCCAATTCGGCTCGGGCACCCCATCCAAGGAGTGATTGCGAAGGCCGGATAAAAGGAATTCGCCCAAGGGCTCGGCCACATCACAGGGCGCGACGGGCCAGTCCATCCCCAGGGTTTCGCCAAGCGTTGTCAGCGCCTCAACGGGATGCGCCAGCAACTCGTCGTAGGATAGGAACGCACGCGGTCGACCTCGAGTCGCAGCCTCCGCGGCTAGGTTGTGCTGAAGCCACAGACCCGCGCTCTTTTCGGCCGAGAAGCCGTTGCGCGAGGCGAGGGATGCGGCGACCTCGGCCGGGTGCCGATAAACGATGACGAAGCCTGGAGAGACTTCGAGCTCCGAGAGTATTTCGGTCCACTCTGGAGCGAGGAGGCAAAGCCGGGGATCCTTGACCGCCCACAATGGGCGACCCACAAAGCGGTCCCTCAGGAGTTGAATCAGCTCGGCCCGATTCGGATCCATCGCACCAGCGGGAAGACTTTTGAGATCCAGAGGGCGCGGATCATCCCACGAAAAGCCAGCCCGATCCAGCATACGTTCGTGAAGGTCGAAGATCTCAAGGTCTTCAAAATAGCCCCTGGGGTTGTCCCCAGGGTCCGGAGGCATCAGGCTATCGCCAAAACCGACACCGACATTCTCAAGAGCGCCGGCCAAGGCAGAGGTTCCGCTCCGATGCATTCCTAGAAGCAGCAGGCACTGCACCAAATCTTAGTCCTCCCGGTGTCGAGATCGAATGAGCGACTCTCGCAGCGGAGCCCAACGGTAGCCCCTCGGCATTCGGTGGGCGCAGACTCGGGTGCAACCCGCTCTAGGCACGCCCCTTGCGCTTCGAATCGAACGGCTTTCGCGTCTTAGGCCCCGCCTTCCCCTTGGCGCCAGGCTTGAACGCCGGCTTGGCTTTCCATCCGGGCTTTGTCCCCGGCCTCGGCCTCTCGGTGGCCAGGCCGTCTACGCGAGGCACGGGCTTTGTGGTTCGCCCGGATGCGCCGCTCGAACGGGAAATTTTCAGCTTCGGATCCCGAGCGTCCGGGCGATGCGCCCGCTTCTCGAAATCCGCTGCAGCGCTGCCTTCGACCTCGAAAGTCGAAGTTGTGTCTCCGATTTTTATCGCACCCACCGACCGACTATTTACATCGCCGCGCCGGCACACGTGCCCCAATATGCGGCTGGGAGAAGCACCGCTTCCCTCGCCCCAATTGATCGAAAAGCGAACGAAACCCGAGTCACTCCGCTTACCGCCCGGGCCACTCCGCTTACCGCCCGAGCCACTCCACTTACCGCCCGAGTCACTCCGCTTACCGCCCGAGTCACTCCACTTACCGCCGGAGTCACTCCGCTTACCGGAGGCGGCGCTGCCGGGCCGAGGTTCACGGATCTCCATCGGTGCACGAACCGGACTGGGCTCGGCAAATTCGAGCAGCATCGCAACAACTGCGGCAGGGTCGCGGCCGTCCAAAAGACCCTTTGCATAATCGATCTGGGCCTGGGTGACCGATTCCGTATCGGCCAAGCGCTGGTGCATTTGGTGGCGAAAGCGTTTCCGGAGTTGCTTTGTCACCTTGGCGGCGGTTGGCGGCGGTGTCCACTCGGCCTTTATGCGGGCGGCAGCCAGAAGGCGATCAATGGACCGCTGACTTCGTGGCGGAACGAGCATCACGCTCTTTCCCGTGCGACCGGCGCGGCCGGTTCTTCCGCTCCGATGCACGTACGAGTCCGCATCGGCGGGCGCATCCATGTGAACAACCAGCTCGATATCAGGCACATCGATCCCACGAGCCGCTACATCCGTGGAGACCAGTGTGCGAATGGTGCCATCGCGAAATGCGTTGAGGGTGCGCGTTCTCTGAGCCTGGGGCAGTTCTCCACTGAAGGGCTGCACGGGGAACCCATCGCCCGAGAGTTTCGTCGCCAGGCTGCTCGCATCTACCCGTCGCTCGACGAAGATCAGGCATCGCCCGTCGTCATTCAGGAGCAGGAGATTAACGAGGGCCCCGTAGGACTCTCGACGATCCAGAAGGTGAGCGGAGTGTTCGATATCCGCATTCGCGGCACCAAGGCGTGTGCCCTGAATGTGAAGCGGCTTCTTCTGAAAGCGATCTGCGAGCTTGCAGACGGCTCCTGGAAACGTCGCCGAAATCAAATGGGTTCGACGCTCCCGGGGCAGCTGCTCCAGGATCGCCTCGAGCTCATCGCGGAAGCCCATGTCGAGCATGCGATCGGATTCATCCAGGGCTACGTGCTGAATCCCGGTGGGGACCAGTGCTCCACCCTTTATGTGGTCAAGAGTTCGGCCGGGCGTTCCCACGACAATATGTGGCTTCTGGCTCAGTGCCCGTCGCTCGACGAGAACCGATGTCCCCCCCATCACGACCTGGGTTCGAAGCCCCTGCATTCCGGCAAAGAGCCAGTGCAGTTCGTCACGGACCTGCATGGCGAGTTCACGCGTCGGAACCAGAACCAGCACACTCGGGCCCGAGCCTGCCGTCGTTTTATCCGCGAGCCG
>CAWVXN010000364.1:0-3867 GCA_963933695.1 uncultured Myxococcales bacterium
AGGGCAGAACTACTTCATGAAACCATAGAGCTCGCCGGCATTTTCGCAGAATATTTTTCTCTTCTTGGATTCATCGATTCCCTGGGCCATGGAGTTGATGAGATAACGCGAGTGCGGCCAATCGGTTATGTGATGCGGGAAGTCACTGCACCACATCATCATGTCCACACCCACAGCATCACAATTCTGCACGCCGAACTGATCGCTCACCACGCCGACCTTGCAGTTACGCTCGAGGTATTCGCTGGGCAGCAGACTGAGATTGACTTCGCACCAGTACCGGTTCCGGCGATATCGATCGTCCAGTTCCTGCTTCAGAAAGGGGACCCAACCGGCTCCAACTTCGCCGCCCACAATGGTCAACCGAGGGAAACGCTCAAAGACACCGTTGAAGATGAACTCCGCAAACAGAGTTGGCATTCGGCTCATGGTGGTGGAATAAAGAACGAGCTGCTCCGCCCCACCCTTCTTGGCCGCCACCTTGCGCGTCTTGTACTGGGGCGGGGTCAGTCCCACGTGGATATGAATGGGCAAGCCCACCTCCTCGGCCACGGCCCAGAACTGATCATCGGCGTCGGAAAGCAGGAAGTCACCACTGGGCCATGTCGCCAGGCCGACACCCGCCGCGTCGTTCTCCCGAGCCCGGCGCAGCTCGGCCACGGCGTCGTCGATGCCCGTGGCCGGCATCTGCCAAATAGCCCCCAGACGGGAACGATCAAAGCTCGCAAAATCCCTGATGAAATTGTTGTACCCCTGCATTCCTGCTAGGGAAAATTGCTTGTCATCCTCGAACATAAAATGGATCATCGTGCGCTGGGGCGGGAAGAAGACCGCCGCAGAAATGCCGTCCTGGTCCATCAGTTCCAGCCGCCCCTTGGGCTCGGTAATTCCGGGGTGGAGATCCGCGTAGCGAACTCCAGTCCACTTCAACGTCTCGGGAGTCTGGTTCATCGCCGCCACCAGGCCGAGGGATTCCACGTGACCGCCCAAGAGCCACGCGTCTCCTCCATCTTCGTCCTTGACGAGTTTGGGCGCGCTCTCTTGAAATCGCGCGGGCAGATAGTTCTTCCATAGGTCCGGCGGTTCAATGACGTGTTGATCGCAATCGATGATCTTGTATTTCATTTCGAATATCCCCCGCTGCGGATAGGGTTCTGGAGCCAAAAAAATCGATTCCGTTCATCGGAAGACAACACTGCCCTTGTACAACACTGCCCTCCCATTAAGAGGAACAGCGAATTAAATGAATTGGCGATACCACTTTCGATAGTGAGCGATGGGGCCATCCCCTTCGCAGAGCACAGGCTTTGGCCAACAGACCTTGTTCTCCCAGATGGGCCGATCGTGTTCGAATTGCTGCTTGAGATCCTTGACAACAGACTCGGCCAACTTCAGCTTGCGCGAATCGCCTTCATGCCTAACCGAATACGAAAAACTGACGTCCGTATTTTCCTCGTCGATGGGCGTGCTGGTATTCATCATCAATGTATCGATCAACCCCGTCATGCGAACAACCTGAAAACCAGGGCCATGATCCAGGGTGGTCAAAGTCGTCTCACCTTCGCCCCCAGGTATACGCATGGTGAAGATCGACTCGGTCACGTGAACGCTTCCCTCGACGCGCGCTTTCGTGGGAGGAATTGTCAGGGTTCCGTGCACGAACTTGAAATGAGCCTGGTCGACAGAGTTTTCATTCATGTCGAGCCAAGAGGCACGGACTTTCCAATGCATGACTTCGGGTTCGGTCCAATCCGAATCGCCGACCTCGGATAAATCGGGAAGCTCAAACTCTGGGCTTCCACCGTCGCGATCGTGATAGAAAAAGATCAATCCATTTTTTTCGACAACGTCGTAATGCGAAAGTCGCGCACGGGACGGAATACGTTTGGCATAGGGAATCTTGGTGCATCGCCCGTCGGCACCGAACTCCCAGTGGTGAAAGGGGCAACGAATATTCTCCCCCACGACTTCACCGCCGTGGCCCAGATGCGCGCCGAGATGCACACAGTGGGGGTCGATGAGGCGGGCCTCCCCGGACTCGCTCCGATAGAGCACCCACTCCCGGCCAAAAAACTTCAGGATCCGGACCTGACCCGGCAAAAGTTCGCTCGAGTAAGCGGCCCGGAACCAACCATTCGGGTAGGGGGTGAACGGATAACGGGAATCCGGCGGGACCGACCCCGGCCCTGCCCGCCCCCTGGCCTCGAACGATTCTGGCTTCTCAGGGGGATTCCCCTGATTCGTTTCTGACATATCGTCCGACAATATATCCTCACCCGGAACGCCCTGTCAGCCTCAAAATGTCTGGGGAGCCTCAGAAGGCCTCTCGGGCGGGCAGTTGCCGGCCAGACGGTCCTCTGGTGGACAGCCTCCCGGGCGGTGGTTAGGGTGCTAACGGGTCGTCAAAGACGGTGGTGAGCCCTGACCGCCTCCACTCCAACCTCGAGGAATTATCCTATGCAGATCGATGACATGATCCTGATCAGCGTCGATGACCATGTCGTGGAGCCGCCCACGGTCTTCGACAATCACCTTGCCCAAAAGTACAAGGACCGGGCTCCCCGAAGTATTCGCAAGCCGAACGGGGCGGAGATGTGGGTCTTCGGCGATCGGCAGTTGCCGAATATCGGACTCAATGCCGTTGTCGGGCGCACACCCGAGGAGTACGGGATGGAGCCGACGGCGTACGACCAAATGCGTCCGGGCTGCTACGACGTCAATGAGCGAGTTCGGGATATGAATGTCAACGGCGTTCTCGCCCAGATGTGCTTTCCCAGCTTCCCGCAGTTTTCGGGGTCCCTCTTTGCCGGGACCGAGGACAAGGACTTGGCTCTCGCCCTGCTCCGCGCCTACAACGACTGGCACATCGATGAGTGGGCCGGAAGTCATCCAGGGCGCTTCATTCCCCTTTCGCTCTCGCCCATTTGGGATCCGAAACTGATGGCCGAAGAGGTCCGCCGAGTTTCACGCAAGGGATGCCATGTGGTGAGTTTCAGCCAGGATCCCCAGGGTATCGGCCAGCCGAGCCTTCATGACCGGCACTGGGACCCCTTCTGGAAGGCCTGCTCCGACGAGGGAACCCTGGTCGCGGTTCACATCGGATCCGGAACGGGGATGTTCTTCACCTCCCAGGATGCACCCATCGATGTGATGATCACCAACACTCCCCTCACCATCGCAAATTTTGCGAGCGACCTGCTCTGGTCCCATATCCTGCGAGATTTCCCAGATCTAAAATTTGCCCTCTCGGAAGGTGGGATCGGCTGGGTCCCCTATTTCCTCGAACGAGCCGACTATGTCTATCAGCATCACCGGGCCTGGACCCACCAGGATTTCGGCGACAAGTTGCCCAGCGACGTGTTCCGCGAACAAGTCGTCACCTGTTTCATCGACGATGCTTTCGGCCTGAAAAACAGGCACGAGATCGGAATCGACATGATCACCTGGGAGTGCGACTACCCCCATTCCGATACCACCTGGCCCAGGGCTCCCGAAATCCTCAGCCGCTGCTTGGATGAAATCCCCGACACTGAGATCGACATGATCACCCACCTCAACGCCATGAAACATTTCAGCTTTGACCCCTTCACGCATATTCCCAGAGAGAAGTGCACCGTGGGCGCCCTCCGTGCTCAGGCCGAAGGGGTCGATTTGAGCCCCCTCGTCGGCGTCGGCGGAAACCCGGCACGGCTCGAAGAGGGCCAGGTAATCACAACAGCCGATATCATTCGCCAAATTGCACCGGCTTTCGCCAATGACTAGCGCGCATGACTAGCGCTTATGGATGAGCGCTTATGGATGAGCGCTTATGGATGAGCGCTTATGAATTAGCGCTTATGAATGAGCGCTTATGAATTAGCGCTCATG
>CAWVXN010000365.1:0-3867 GCA_963933695.1 uncultured Myxococcales bacterium
TTGACGTCCTGCTGGTGGACGAGGCCTCCATGGTGGATCTGGTCCTGATGAGTCGCTTGGTGGACGCCTTGCCCCCCAGCGCGCGATTGATCCTGCTCGGTGACCGGGATCAACTGGCTTCGGTGGAAGCCGGCGCGGTGCTCGGCGATATCGGTCGCGGCGTCGATGGGGAGCCGGTCGCCGCTCCGGGATCCGTCGTACACCTGACCCGGAACTATCGCTTCGCGGCGGAGAGCGCGATCGAGGAATTGATCCAACGAATTAATACCGGGGATGCCGAAGGCGCCCTGGCCCTGCTGGACGACGAAACCCGCCCCGAGGTTCGGCGGGTGGAGCCCACCGCCGGCCGAGGTTGGGGGAAGGCTCTCGCGGAAACCATTGCCGAGGGCTATCGGGCTTTTCGGGAGGAGACTTCCCCCTCGGGCCAACTCGAAGCGCTCGACCGATTCCGGATTTTGTGTGCCCATCGCCACGGGCCCGGGGGCGTGGACGCGCTCAATGCCCAAGCCGAAAGTCTGCTTGGGTTCGACCCCGTAGAGGATCTTTCCGGGGTGCTTCAGGCCGGCCGTCCCATCGGGATGACGCGCAACAACTACGAACTCGATCTCTACAACGGAGACGTCGGGATCATTGGCGTGGACCCCGAGAGTCCCGAGCGCGGTCATCGTGCTTTCTTTCAATCGCCCGGGGAGGAGCCGCGCTGGCTTTCGCCCCTGAGTATCGGGGCGGCAGAAACGGTCTTTGCGACCACGGTTCATAAGAGTCAGGGCTCGGAGTTTGCCGAGGTCGCCCTCGTGTTACCCGAGGAGGTTTCGCCGATTCTCTCCCGGGAATTGGTCTACACCGGGATTAGCCGGGCGCGGGAGCGGGTGACTGTTTTTGCCTCCCGGGAGGTTCTGGTCGAAGCCATTGGTCGCCGCATCGAACGCAGTTCGGGATTGTCGGCGGCGCTCTGGGGGTAAGTGCTCGGGTGAGATGTTCTCCTCGAGTTGTTGGCGAGGGGTCTCAACGCTAGGGTGATCCGCCATGGAACCGTCCGACATCGCCCGGGAGGGCGTCGTAGTAGCCCACTACGGTGTTGCCGTGGCGGTGCGTTTCGACGCCGACGGGCCCGTGCGAGTACGGGTGCCGCGCAGGACGCCAATCCGAGTCGGGGATCGCGTGTCTGTGGAGGGGGAGATCCTTCTCCGGGTGGAAACCGCACGCGGTGTTCTGCGCCGGCGCGACAGCCACGGCCGGGTGCGCTCGGTGGCTGCGAATCTGGATGCCCTGGGGATTGTCCTGGCGCCGCGCCCGCAATCGCCCGTGGGTTTCGTGGAGAGGGGCCTGGTCGCCGCTCGGGCATCGGGCTTGGAGCCGCTCATCGTGGTCAACAAGGCGGATCTCGAGGGGGCCGAGGAACTCCACGCATCCGTGGAAGCCGGCTTCGGCGGGACGGTCCCGGTGCTACGGGTCTCGGCGCTTTCCGGCGAAGGCCTCGGCGGGTTGCGCACCTGGCTGGAGGCCGGTCGTCGCGGGGTCTTCGTGGGAACTTCGGGCGTGGGCAAGAGTTCGCTCCTGAATGCCCTGCTGCCCGACCTCGACCTGGCGGTTGGGGCCATCAACGATACGAGCGGACTCGGCCGGCACATCACCAGTACGGCCACCCTGCACTCCCTGGCCGGGGGCGGGGAATTGATTGACACCCCCGGATTTCGCGATTTTGGTCCGGTGGAGGTTTCCGCCCGGGAATTGGCGACTTACTTCCCGGGCTTCGAGGAATCCCTGGGCGAGGGTTGCCGTTTCCGGGACTGTTTGCACCGCAGCGAACCCGCATGTGCTGTGCTGGCGGGGGTCGAAGCGGGCCGGGTATCCGCTCACCGGCACGCGGGTTATCTCGCGCTGCTGGCCGAATTGCAGGCGGTCGAAAATTCGAACCGAGGCCACTGAATGAAGGCGTGTGTGAACAGGGCGCGTGTGAACGAGGCGGGTGTGAACAAGGCGCGTGTGGGCAAGGCGCGTGTGAACAAGGCGCGTGTGAACAAGGCGCGTGTGGGCACTTTTCGGGCTACGCAAGGTCTCGGGAAAAACGAGAATTCGGAGGAATAGATGACATTGATGCTATGCGGCGGATTTATTGCTCGGAAGAGTCGATTCTGATCGGCGAAGGGCCGACAACCTTTCAACGGAGTGATCTTCGGCGAGTTGACCAGGCATTGAGAAATCGAGTGATATTCAAATTTTTCAAGTGGTGTCCATCGGTCGGTTCAGTTTTGTTCGTAGGGGGGGTGCTCTCTTCGGCGGCCCTGGCCGGTCCGCCCGGAGTGCTCGACGATCCCCACGCGATTGGGGCGGGAAATATCGAGTTCATTGTCGCCTCGGCGGCCGCCGAACAAGCCGGTGAAGTGGGTGTGCACGGTCCGGTGCTCGATTTCACTTTGGGAATAGTCGACGGACTCGATTTCCTGTTGGTGGGCGAAGCCTTCTTCGTGGTGGAGGGCGGGGAAGAACAATCCGAGTCCGGCCTCTTGGTGACCGGATTCAAGTGGCAGCCCTTGGTGGGCTCCGAATGGAACGCCGCGTGGACCCCTGTGGTGATCGTGGAAATCGACGGCGACAAGCGGACGGCTCTATCCAATGCCGTTCAGGTGGAACGTAGCTTCGGACGCTTCGCCGCGGGCCTGGACTTCAGTTATACGTGGATCGACGACCACACGGATGTTTGGAGGGGCGGACTCTACGGCCTCTTTGGCGCCACGGATCGCTTGACCCTGCTGGGCGAAATTTGGTTTGAGAATTCAGCCCTGGATGTCACCCTGGGACTGGACGGCGTGGAGGTAAAAGCGACGGACTTCGCATTCAACCTGGGCTTTGATTGGCAAATGCACGGCGACCTGCACATGTTGGCTTCGGCGGGTACTGGCATTGCATCGGACAACCGGGAGCGGATCGGGTGGCAAGCCTATCTCGGCTTCCAGTGGGTTTGGTCCGGGAGCGGGGCGTCCCCGGAGCCACCGGAGATCGCCTCTCTTCACTAGCGGCTCTCTAGTAGCGCTCTTTCTACGAGCGCTCTTTACTCGCGCTCTTTACTCGCTCTCTTTACTCGCTCTCTTCACTCGTGCAGACCGCTCGCTCTCTTGGCTCGATCAGAGGATGGGGTTCATTCCGGTGCGGGTTCTTGATCGCTGGGTAGATCGCCGGGCAAGTCGCTGGGCAAGTCGCCGGGAAAGTCGCCGGGTGTTTCGAAACTGATTCGCCCTATGGCGCCGCTGCGCAACTCCCGGAGCAGGATTTCGGCCGCGCGCTCGGTGTCGACGATGCCCCCGCGTTTGAGAAAGCCGCGTTTTCGTCCCAATGCATCGAGAATTTCTTGGCCTTCGGAAGGGACCGTTTCCAGCTTGTAGCGCGCGGCCAGGGGGGCTGGATACCGCTGGGCGAGAAAGCGCGCGGCAAAGAGCGCGACGTCCTGGACCTCGAATGCGGTCTCCCGGATGGCTCCCGAGGCCGCCAGTCGGTAGGCGCCGGCCTGGTCGGCGAGTTTGGGCCACAGCACGCCCGGGGTGTCGGAAACCGAGACCCCCCGGTCCAGTTCGAATTGCTTCTGGCGCTTGGTGACGGCGGGCCGATCCCCCACCTCGGCGATCCGGCGTCCCAGGATCGTGTTGATGAGCGTCGATTTTCCTACGTTGGGAATGCCGACGACCATGCAGCGAACGGTTTTCCCCGGCCCACGTCGGTGGGGCGCGAGGGTCTTGCACAGGCCCGGAATACGCTTTGCATCGGCGGGGTCGGTGGCCGAAATGCTCAGGGCCCGGGTGGCCTCCTCGGCGGAGAAGGTTTCGAGCCATTGGGCGGTGACCTCCGGATCGGCCAAGTCGCTTTTGTTCA